>CAIKWU010000021.1 GCA_903831155.1 uncultured Planctomycetaceae bacterium
ACAAGAGTGGCCCGAGCGGCAGCGGTCGTGACGCTGCTGGCCGCTGGTTTTCTGGCGACCCCGGCTCGTGCCCATCCGTGGCACCGCCACCAGGCGGACGACCGGCACGATGAGCCGGCAGACCTGGAACCGACGGCCGCCCCCCCGAGCGGCCCCTTCCGGATGATTGCGGCCAAGCCCGTCACGACGACCATCGACATCGCCGACGCCTTTGCGCCTTTCGAGAAGCTCAAGCAGATCGCCACCCGCCGCGACGACCGCTGGTTCTACGTCGAATCAAGCGGCGTGCCGGACCACCCCCTGATGGTCGGCATCCGGGCCTGGCAGCAGCAGGTGCCGCTGCCCCAGAAGTACGTCGGTGACAATGCCTGGCGGATCCCGATCCAGCCGGTGCCGGCCGCGAAGCCGCAGACCACGAAGGACCGGTTCCTCCGCGGGGCGATCGCGGTGGCCGTGAACGGGATCCCGATCTTCAACCCGCTCAACAATCGGGGCGAGGACGCGCTCGTGATCGGCGAACTCGACGACTTCGGCGGCCACTGCGGCCGGGCCGACGACTACCACTATCACGTGGCGCCGGTGCACCTCGAGAAGGTCGTGGGGAAGGGCAGGCCAGTCGCCTACGCGCTCGACGGGTATCCGATCTACGGCTACACCGAGCCCGACGGCTCGCCGGTGAAGGACCTCGACTGGATGGGCGGCCACGAGGACGAGCACGGCCACTACCACTACCACGCCACGAAGAAGTATCCCTATCTCAACGGAGGGTTCCGAGGCGAGGTCGTGGAACGCGACGGCCAGGTCGATCCGCAACCGCGGGCCGAAGGCGTCCGCGAGGCTCTGCCGCCGCTCCGCGGCGCGACGATCGTCGGCTTCGATGCCACCGGTCCGTCGAGCCGCACACTCACCTACGAGGTCGCCGGCAGAAAGGGCACCGTCGAATACACCGTGAAGGACGACGGCTCCGCGACGTTCACGTTCATCGATCCGCAGGGGCGAACCACCACCGAGACCTACACCCCGCGGCGTCGCGGACCGGGAGGCGGCGGCCCGCCTGGTGGCCGAGCTGGCCCCGAGGGCCGGCCGCCGCGGCGGCCTCGTCCGGGCGAGGATCGTCCACCGCCGCCGGGCCAACCGCCGCGTGAGAATAGGCCGCCCCGCAGTGGCGCCGCAGTGCCGCCGCGAAGCCCCTCGGCTGCCGCGGCCGGGGCGCTCGCCGTGACGAGCCCGGCCATCGGTGCCGACGGAAAGCTCCCCGCGGAGTTCACCTGCGACGGGGCGGCGATCTCGCCCCCCGTGGAGTGGAAGCCGGGCCCCGCCGGCACCGTCTCCTACGCGCTCGTGCTCTGGCACGAGGCCCCCGACCAGGTGAAGAGCTACTGGGTGGTGCACGGCATCCCGAAGACGGTGACGTCGCTGCCGAAGGATTCTCGAACGATCGGCACGACGGGCCTCAACGGCAAGCGGAAGGCGGCCTACGACCCGATGTGCTCCAAGGGCCCCGGCGCGAAGGACTACCACGTCACGGTCTACGCGTTGTCGGCGGGGCCGAACCTGCCGGCCGGCGGCGACACCCGCGAGGCCCTGCTCGCGGCGATCGCGGACACGACGCTCGCCGAGGGCACGCTGACCTTCTCCTACGAGCGGCCGGGGAATCGATGAGGTTCGTGCTCATACTGCTCGCGGGCGTCCTCTCCGCCGCCGCGGTTCCGGCGGCTGAGCCTCGCCGGCCGCCGAACGTCGTCCTGATCCTGATGGACGACATGGGCTGGCGCGACGTCGGCTTCATGGGCAACACGTTCGTCGAGACGCCGAACCTCGACCGGCTCGCGAAGCGTGGGCTCGTGTTCACGCAGGCCTACGCGAGCGCCCCCAACTGCGCCCCGACGCGGGCGTGCCTGATGTCGGGCCAGGTCACGCCGCGGCACGGCATCTACACCGTCGTCGATCCGCGACAACCACCGGGCTCCCCGTGGCACAAGCTCACGGCCGCGGACAGCCGCTCGGAACTCGCGACGGAGGTGGTCACCCTCCCCGAAGCCTTGAAATCCCGCGGCTACGCCTCGGCCTTCTTCGGGATGTGGAACCTCGGCCGTGGCCGCATCGGACCAGTCACGCCAGGCGGCCAGGGCTTCGACACGGTGGTCTTCCCCGAGAACCTCGGCTTCGCGAAGGACGCCTACTTCGACGCCGACGGCAACCAGCTCTCCGACCGTCTCGGCGACGAGGTGCTCGCCTTCATCGAGCGGCAGCGGGGCTCGCCGTTCTTCGTCTACCTGGCCGACCACGCGATCCACGCGCCCTACGAGCCGGAGCCCCACCTGCTCGCGAAGTACGAGAAGAAGGCGGCGACCGCGAACGACCGGCGGAACGATCCGGCGCAGGCCGCGACGATCGAGGCGGTCGATCGCAACGTCGGGCGGATCGTGGAGCGGCTCGCGAAGCTCGGGCTCACCGACGACACGCTGGTGATCTTCACCAGCGACAACGGCGGCACGTCGCAGTACACGTCGCCGCTCCGGGGCGGCAAGGGCGAACTCTACGAGGGGGGCATCCGCGTGCCGCTCGTCGTCGCGGGGCCGCCGGTGGCGAAGCCCGGAACCACGTGCGACGTTCCCGTGGCGAGCATCGACATCTACCCCACGCTCGTGGCACTCGCCGGGGCAACGCCGCCGGCCGGCCAGCCGCTCGACGGCGCGAGCCTCGTGCCGGTGCTGCGGGGCGGCGATGCCCTTCCACGAACGCAACTCTTCTGGCACTTCCCCTGCTACGTCGGCCGGGCCACGCCCTCGAGCGCGGTCCGCGAGGGCGACTACAAGCTTGTCGAGTTCTTCGAGGGCGGCGGGCGGCTGGAGCTCTACGATCTCGCGAAGGACCCCGGCGAGAGTCGCGACCTCGCCGCCTCGATGCCCGAGAGGACGATGGCGATGGCGAAGCACCTGCGGGACTGGCAGCGGAGCACCGGGGCGGCGATTCCGCACCAAGCGAACCCGAGCTACGACCCGAAGAGCGACCGGCCCCGGGGAGGCAGGCAGTTCGAGGGGATGAAGGGCCGCGGGGGACGTTGACCCGCTGCACATGTCCTTGCGATGCCGCAAGGCCACGGATTACCGCGGTGCAATCGAACGATTCGGCTTTGGCGGCACGTCGTTGCGTGGCGTAAACTTCACCCAAGGCGGTACCACCCTCATCGTGGACGGCATGGTCAAAACGCTGCGGACCTTCCTGATCGCTCTGGCCGTGGCGTCGCCGGTTCTCTCCGGCCTGCCTTGGACTGCCGCCGACGCGTCCGCCTCGGTCATCGTCCAGGAGGCCGGCTCTCGGCCCCTTGAAGGGAGCCGAGAGGACGACGCAGGGACCGTCGCCGAGCCGGCCGAGGAAGCGGACGGCGAGGAGGAGGAATCCCGCGGCCTGCATCTCGGTGGCGCCGTGGCCGTGGCTCAGGTGCCCGTCGCCCCGGGCGGGTTCGTCCTCGTACCCTCCGGTCGTCGCTCGCTGGCCTCGCTGGCCAACCCGCATCTCTCTCGCGGCCCTCCCTCTCGCCGCTGATCTGCACGCGCCGGCCTTCGCGCCGCGCCAGTGCCCGGCCCGCGCATGGCCATCATGCGCCACGCACCGCGCCCACCGCGGCTGCACCGACCTTCCAGCGATTCGCCCATGCCCACGACCGACCCTCACGACGAACTCGAACGGCTCATCGCCGCCGCGGCCCGCTTCCTGCCGCCGCAGGGGC
>CAIKWU010000022.1 GCA_903831155.1 uncultured Planctomycetaceae bacterium
CCCTTCGAGGTGGTCAAGCCGCCGAAGGAGCTCGACTGGGACATGTGGCTCGGCCAGGCGCCGCAGGTCGACTACCGGGAGAAGCGGTGCCACTACGAGTTTCGCTGGTGGTACGAGTACTCCGGTGGCAAGTTCACCGACTGGGGCGCGCATCACGTCGACATCGCGCAGTGGGCCCTGCAGCAGGATGCGAAGGGGAAGGGTCCCGTGCGGATCGACGGCACCGATGCGAAGCACCCCGTGCCGTTCAAGGACGGCTATCCGACCGTGGACGACTGCTACAACACCTCGCACGACTTCGCGGTCACCTGCACCTTCCCGGGCGGCGTGGAGATGGTGGTGACGAGCCGCGGCGACAACGGCATCCTCTTCGAGGGCACGAAGGGGCGGATCTTCGTGAACCGCGAGAAGATCACCGGCAAGCCGATTGAGGAGCAGTTCGACAAGGACCAGTTCACCGACGCCGATGTGAGGGCCCTGTACAAGGGGAAGCCGTTCGAGGGGCACAAGGCGAACTTCTACCGTTGCATCCGCGAGGGCGGGCTGCCCGTGTCGGACGTGTTCAGCCACGTGATGGCGATGAACACGTGCCACCTCACGGCGATCGCGGCCCGGCTCGGTCGGGCGATCACGTGGGATCCGGCCGCCGAGCAGATCACGGGCGACGAGCAGGCGGCGGCCATGATGGCCCGCACGCCGCGGAGCGGCTACGAGATCCCGAGGGTGTAGGCGGCTACGCCCGCCGGAGCAGGGCGAACTCGGCCGTGAGTCCGGGGCCGAAGGCCATCGCCACGCAAGGCCCCGCTGCACGGCCGTCGCCGACCAGCCGCTCGAGGATGAAGAGGATCGTGGCGCTCGACATGTTGCCGTGTTCGGCGAGCACGTCCCGCGAGGCGGCGAGTGCCGTCGACGGCAGGCCGAGCGCCTCCTCGACGGCGGTGAGAACCCGCGGTCCACCGGGATGGACGGCCCACGAGCCGATGTCCGTCGTCGACAGGCCGGCGGCGGCGAGGCCGGCGGCGACTTCACCCGGCAGATGGCGGCCAATCGTGCCCGGCACCGCCGCCGAAAGCGACATCTCGAACCCGTGGTCGCCGATCGTCCACCCCATCTCGTCTCGCGAGTCCGGCAGGATCCGCGACCATTGGTGGTCGATCACCCATGCCGGGCCGCACTCGGCCCGGGGGCGAGAGGCGTGCCCGCCGACGACCGCCGCGGCCCCGTCGGCGAAAATGCTGTTGGCCACGACGACGTCGCTCCGTGCTCCGTACTGGAAGTGGAGGCTGCACAACTCCACGCACACCACCAGCGGCACGCTCTCCGGCCGCGCGGCGACGAAGGCGTCGGCCACGCGGAGCGCGTTGAACGCGCCGTGGCACCCCATGAAGCCGACGTGCGTTCGGGCCGTCGTCGTGGGCAGGCCAATCGCGGCCATGAGGTCGAGGTCGACGCCCGGGTTTGCGAAGCCCGTGCACGAGCAGGTCACGAGGTGGGTGATCGCGGCCGTGTCGATCCGTGCCGACGCGATCGCGCGACGGGCC
>CAIKWU010000023.1 GCA_903831155.1 uncultured Planctomycetaceae bacterium
CCCCACGACGCTCCGGTTCACGAAGGCCAACTGGAACCGTCCGCAAACGGTGTCGTTCGGCTCGCACCAAGACAACGTCCGCGACGGCGACCATCGCGTGCCCGTGAAGGTGATCACGGCGGTGGCACGGAATCCGCAGCGGCAGGCCGCCAGAAAAGTCTGGATCGATTCGCTTGATTCGGGCGTCGTCGCGGCCGCGACGCCGGCCACCGCCACGTACCGGGGCAGCATTGTCGGCGGCAAGAGCACGGGCAGCGTCTTTGGCAGCTACGACAGCGTGACCAACCGGGGCACGGCCACCTTCACGGTGACGATGCCGACGCTGAAGAACGTCCGCAACCGTGTGATCACCGCACACTACTCGGTCGGTGCCGACAACCGGGTGCAGATCGAGAGCCTCGCTGGCATCACCGCGAGTAGGTTCCGCTGGGACGCGACCTACCGCGAGCTTGGCAATGATCGCGGGCTGTTCGGCACGGTGACCGTCCTCCAGCCGCAGGCCGGTATGTCGGCGACCGCGACGATGACCGCCGCGGCGGTGCCCGAGGCGGTGCAGAACCTCGCCGTGGCGCCAACCGGCGTCGGCAGCCTCCTGCTCTCGTGGAACCCACCGGCCGGCGGCGCGACGGGCTACGCCGTCACGATGACCGCAACGACTACCTCGTATGTCAATGGAACGCCCACCACCACTACGAACACCACGACCTCGACGACGACGGCCACGAGCATGCCGTTCACGGGGTTGAGCGGGACCAACGTTTGCACCTTCGCGGTCGTCGCGAACAACGCCGCGGGTGGCGGGGCCGCCTCAACGGTTTCCTTCGGACCCCAGACAGTTACCGTCGGCGCTTTACCCATCGCCTTCACGAAGGGACTCGACGGATCGATCTGGGTCTTATCTGCTGTGACCGAGAGCACCAGTGCCGGAAGTGCCGCAGGTACGGTCCAGCAAGTCGTAAACGTGAACGGCACATGGACAGCACAGCCGGCCATCTCAGTCGGCCTCTCTCCGTCTGACCTGACCACGGGACTCGACGGGTCGATCTGGGTTGCGAACAAACGCAGCAACACCGTCCAGCAGATCACGAACCACAACGGGGTATGGACGGTTCAGCCAGCAATCGGCGTCGGCCTTTCTCCGGCTGCCCTCACCGCGGGCCGAGACGGATCGATCTGGGTGACGAACTACGGCGTCAGCAGCCCGCCGGCAAGCGGCACCGTCCAACAGATCGTGAACCAAAACGGCGTGTGGACGGCCCAGCCAGCAATCGACGTCGGTAACTCCCCGCTTGGCATCACCACGGGATTGGACGGGTCGATCTGGGTCGCAAACAAAGGCAGCAACACCGTCCAGCAGATCACGAACTCCAACGGCGCGTGGACCGTTCAGCCAGCAATCGGTGTCGGCGTTTCTCCGGCTGCCCTCACCACGGGCCGAGACGGATCGATCTGGGTGACGAACTACGGCGTCAGCAGCCAGCCGGCAAGCGGCACCGTCCAACAGATCGTGAACCAAAACGGTGTGTGGACGGCCCTGCCAGCAATCGACGTCGGTAACTCCCCGCTTGGCATCACCACGGGCCCCGACGGGTCGATCTGGGTCGCAAACTCAGCGAGCAACACCGTCCAGCAGATCGTCAACACATATGACGGGTGGATGGCACAGACGGCGCTCAGTGCAAATGGGTCTGCCATCACCACTGACTTTGTCCACACCACTGACGTGGTCGTTGCCGACGACGGGTCGATCTGGTTCGCGCAACCCTATCGGCAAGGAACCCCGTTTTTCGTCCCTGTGATTGTTCCGGGCGTGCCCGGTGGAGGTTATTGGACCACGCCAAAAGTACCGAACACCACAGTCCCGCAGCTCGTGGACGCGCCAAGCCTGCCGATCAATCTGTCGGCAGCCTCCGGCCCCGGCGAGATGACGCTCAGCTGGACCGCGCCGTCCGGCAACGGCGTGGCGATCGTGTCGTACACGGTGTCGGCTTCCCAGGGCACGACCAGCCAGACGATCACGACCTCCTCGACGTCGTACACATACAGCGGGCTGACGTCGGGCCAAGGCACGACCTACTTCACGGTGACGGCCACCAACTTCGGCGGCACGAGCCCGGTGGCCGCCCTGCTGCTCGGCCCCAACGGCACCCCACTGTCGACGACCAACACCAGCTTCGGCATCGTCACCGATGGCACGCCGTTCAGCGGCGGCGGCTTCGACGGAAACGGCAACGCCTACTCCTGGGAGGCGCTCGGCTCCTCGCCAACGCTCGCCTGGAACGGCGTGACGTTCGACCTGGGCAGCCCCAACCAGCCGGACGCCATGGTGGCCAACGGCCAGACGATCCCGGTGCCGCAGGGGAACTACACCACGCTCAACCTCGCCGGCGCCGCGGTCAATGGGTCGCAGACTAGTCTCAGCCAGCAGTTCACGCTCACCTTCACCGACAACTCGACGGTGATGTGGCAGCAGTCGTTCAGCGACTGGACCAGCCCGCAGAACTACGCTCACGAGGCGATCATCTCGACCCAGTCCTACCGCGACACCGCGTCAGGCGGCACCAACCAGACCACCAACCACATCTACGGCTACAACTACACGATTCCTGCCGGAAAGACGCTCGCCAGCATCACGCTGCCGAAGAACCAAAACGTCCGCCTGTTCGACGTCCAACTGTCGACAGCGACGTCGGTCGACCTGTCGAGTGCCTACACCTCCTGGGGCATCGCCAACGGGAACACGCAGGTGGCCAACCATCAGGGCTTTGACGGTGGTGGCTTTTACTACTACTCAGGGAATCTCCAGTCGACGATCGCCTGGAGCGGGGCGACCTTCGCCTTTGGGCCGGTGCCAAACTCCAAAAACGGGCAGAACAACTTCGTCCAGGCCAAGGGGCAATCGATCAATCTGCCGCAGGGCGACTACGGCTGGCTCTACCTTGCCGGGGCCGGGGCCAATGGTAACCAGCAGAACCAGGTGCTCACCCTCACGTTTTCCGACGGCTCGACGGCCACCTGGACGCAGTCGTTCAGCGACTGGTGCGGGCCGCAGAACTACGCGGGCGAGACAATCATCCAGATGCAGTACCACCGCGTGAACCAGGTGGGCAACCTCAACTACAAGCCGAACTACGTCTACGGCTATGCGTACCAGATCCCGGCGGGGAAGACGCTTGCCTCGGTGAAGCTGCCCAACAACACCAACAACCTCGGCATCCTCGGCATCGCGATGATGTGATGCCTGCGAACTCGAACGGCGGCCGGTGCCCCAACGAGGCATGCGGACGCACACGATTGGAATCCTGCCTCCAGGCTTCCGCCTGCCGCTGCGGTCGCTGGCGGGAGCCGGGCCGCGTCAACGTCAACACGGGTGACACGCGGGTCTGGCGACATCGCCTTGACCATATACTGGTCATGCGTACACTCTTGCCTCGATGTCGTATAATCCGCCGTAGGAGAAACGCTCGATGGCCACCATCCCGCAACTTCGCAATCGACTGCTCGAAGGCTTTTCCGAGAAGCAGGCTGATCTTCTGGCGCATGTCGTGATCGAGGCCCACGACGACCTCGTCAATCGGGCTGACTTCCACGCTCTCACCGGCGTCGTGAGGGAACTCGCAGACGCACAGAAGGAACTCGCCGACGCACAGAAGGAACTCGCCGACGCACAGAAGGAGCTCGCAGACGCTCAAAAGGAACTCGCCGACTCTCAGAAGGAGCTCACAGTCGCGCAGAACCGCACAGAGGGAACACTCACCGACGTCGTGAAGACGCAGCAGAAAATGCTGATTCGGCTCGATCGCCTCGATGGCCACATGCTCGAAGACAAGGTGGCAAAAAACCTCCCGGCGTTCCTGGGCCGTGAGTTTCGCAGGTGCCGCGTGTTGGATCGAGCCGAGTTTGTCGAGGGCCTCGAGGGACGACTCCCCGAAGCGGAACTTGCCGACCTGATGCGGGCTGATGTGATCGCCGTCGCCAAGCGTGCCGACCACCCCGTGCACCTGGTCGTGGAAGTCTCGTGCACGGCTGATGCCGATGACCTCGCCCGCGCGGTGCGGCGAACGGCGGCGCTCGCCTCGGCAGGATGCACCGCGATCGGAATCGTGGCCTGCGAGTCGATCTCGCCGCAAACGCTCGCCGCGGCTCGCCAGCACGGCCTCCGCGTGCTCACCAACGGCTGGCTGCTTCCGGAAGCGGCTTGAGAGCGAGCACCATCGGCATCGCGAAAAGCGGGCGATGATCTGCGAACGCGAGCCGAAGGCCGTAAGGCCTCGGGCGCATCTCGCTGGACGCGGCATCCGGTGACGCTTCGCCCCACGCCTTACGGCGTTGGGCTTGTACGGCAGTGGGTGCCCACGCATACAAGCCGAAGGCCGTAAGGCCTCGGGCGCATTGCGAAACCGTATGCGTGCTATGCTCCGCCATCCCGAGGAGACCCGAACATGAATCCGATCCCTGCCACCGCCCCGCGACTTGTCCTGGGCATGCTGCTGGCCGCGTGGAGCACCGCCGCATCCGCCCAGTCGTTCTCGCTCTCGGTGGATTCGAAGGCGAATCTCTACGCCGCGGGCCAGACCGCCCTGCCGCTCCTCGGCGGCGGCACTCTGCCGCCGGCGGTCGTGCTCACCCCCGGGGCTGGCCGCGTGCTCACCTTCGCGAGCGTGTCGGGCAGCGTCTCCTACAACGACCTCGACGCCCCGCCGATCTACCTCGGCCAATACAACGGCCCAGACGGCGGCGCCGTGAACTTCCAGGACGCCAACTGGCCCAACAACTACCTGACCACGTCAGGAACGCCTGGCCTGCTTCCTCCCTCGGCCGCAAACGCCCCCACCACCTTCTACATGGACATGGCCAGCTCCGGCGGCGTGTCGGGGCTCCTGCTTTATGAGTCCGATCCGTCCGCGCGGCGGGTGATGTTCCTGTCGGGCCTGTTCACGTCGGGCAGCGTGCCGCAGGCGCCGGCACCCGCAAGCCTCAACTTCAGCAGCAGCTACGGCAGCAACCCGCTGACCACGTCGTTTGCGCAGCTCTCACCGCTCCTCAACCAGTCGTTCTACATCGGCGACGGGCTTACCGGGACGGGCTCGGGGGCCACGCAGTCGTTCCTCGTGCCCGACGGGGCCACGCACTTCTACCTCGGCATCGTCGACGGCGGCTACTTCGTCGGCGCCCCGGACTACTACGACAACAACTCGGGCAGCTTCGCGGTGCAGGGCACGGTGGCTGTCCCCGAGCCCGCGACCTGGGCCGCCCTGGTCGCGGCTGCCGTGGCCGTTGGATGCCGCCGCTGGCGGGGCCGCCAAGGCCCTGGTTCGCAATCGTGATCCGTTCCGTCCATTCCGCTGTGCCCGCCCGTGCCAACGGCGTTCAGCGGCCAATCGCCCGCTGCACCGACGGCTAGAGGCCGACTTTTTTCCAGGCGGCTTTGACCGCTTTTTTGGTCGCCGCGTCGAAGCGGTCGCCGGCGATCTGGGCCGTGATCTTCGCGAGGTCGGCAAACTGGCTCGTCCGCGAGAGCTGGAGCATGGCTTCGTACCAGATGGTTCCGGCGGTCGTCCACGCAGGCCCACCGAGCGCCTGAGCCACCAGTACGAAGGCCCGGTTCGGAATCCCCGAGTTGATGTGCACGCCGCCGGAGTCGGCCGGGCCCGTGTAGAGCTTGCTCATGTGGTCGGGCTGCGGGTCGGTGCCGAGCGCGGGATCGTCGCGATAGGCGGTGCCCGGATGCTCCATGTCGCGGATGCCCCGCCGCGTGGGTGCCGGCACGAGCACCTCCTTCCCGATCAGCCAGCTCGCCTCGGTCGCCGACTCCTTCTGCCGCCACTGCCGCACCAGAATCCCGAACACGTCGGAGAAGTGCTCGTTGAGCGCGCCCGACTGCCCGCGATAGAGGAGGTTGCTCGTGAACGACTGCACGCCGTGGGTGAGCTCGTGCCCCACCACGTCGAGCGACCGCGTGAAGCACTGAAACACCACGCCGTCGCCGTCGCCGTAGGCCATCTGCGAGCCGTCCCAGAAGGCGTTGTTCATCGGCTGGAAGCGGTCGCGGCCGTCGGCCTCCCCCACGTGCACGCTCGAGACGAGCGACATGCCGGCATCGTCGAGCGAGTTGCGGCCGAACACCTCGAAGAAGAAGTCGAAGGTGTCGCCGGAATAGTCGTAGGCCTCGTTGACGGCGAGGTCGGCCGTCTTCCCCTCCCCCTCGCTCCGCACGAGCCTGCCGGGGAGCACGTCCTTCTTGCGGGCGTCGTAGACGAGCCGCTGCTTCTTTCCCGTGGGCGAGGCCGACACCATCATCGCCGGCATCTGCTGGACGAACGACCGCACCGCCCGGATCGCCGCCGCCCGGGCGAGGTGCACGAGCGCCCATTCGCGGAGCCGCGGATCGTCCCCGCGGGCCATGTGCTCGACGATGTACGGCGGCACGATGCACTGGATCGGATTTCGGCAACTCGGGTTCATGGCCCCCCCTGTCAAGGTGCGCAAACTGGCGGCGATCTCCCCGCCGAGGCCGCCAGCGTTCAAACGATCGGCCGCTCCCGACGATTTTCTTGAGGGGTCCGCCCCCCGGTTGTGGCCCTTCCGACTCGGAGCCCTGCCATGCGTCGTTCCGCCTTCATCACGCTGGCCGCCGCGGTGGCGGCCGCGGCCCTGCCGCCCGCCACCGCCCGCGAACTCGGCCACGTGTTCCGCACGTTCGCCGCCCCCTTCAAGGCTGCCCACCGCATGCCACCGCCCCCGGTGGCCGACCCCTGCCTCGAAGACCTCGCCCAGCAGATCGACTGGCTCGAGCATCACCTCGACTGCTACGGCTCGATCGTCGCCAAGCAGCCCGACGTGTGGGGCCAGAGCCGGCTCACGCGGGCCCGCCTGGAATACGAGGAGGAGATGCGGAAGCAGCTCGGGCAGTTCACCGAGCGCACGAGCGCCGCCATTCGCCGCAGCGACCAGGCCTACCTCGGCATGGCTCTGGCGCTGCAATCCGCGTCGGGCCGCCGCCGCACCACGCAGGAGACGGCCGTGCCCGACGCCGCCGGCTCGGCGAGCGTGATCAACACGATCCAGGGCCTGATCCCCACGGGCAACGAGACCGCCGGCCGCACCGACCCGGTCGTGATCGCCCGCACGGCCCCTTTCGCGATGCCGGCCAACCCCGTCGGCATGCAGTTCGACGACGGCCCGCTCTCCCTCGAGCCGAGCGTCCACCTCGATCAGCTCTCGCGGTATCTCAACCACCTCGCCGAACTGCGGCGGGTGAACGAGGGCGACGACTCGGCCGACTCCCCCGGCTACTCGCTCAACCTCGTGCGGATCCCGGTGTCGGTGCTCCCCGGCGCCCGCACGCGCAAGGGCCACGGCGCCGAGATCACCGTGATCGCCGAGCCCTGCCTCGGCGACGACCTGCTGCCGACCACGTTTCGGAGCCTCGTGATCAACGACCTCGTCGACGTGATCGCACCGGCGCTCACGTGGGCGGTGAACGACCGCGAATGCCTCGAATGGGCGGCGACGATCACCGCCGGCAACGCCGTGGGGCCGCAGCCGGCCGCGGCCCGCACCCCCGAACGCCAGGGCGTGATGGCCGCGATGCAGTCGCTCCGCGCGAAGCTTCCCACGATCGCCCCCTCGTCGGCCCCGAGCATGAAGACCCGCCGCTCGCGGCTGCCGATCCCGTTTTCGCAGCTCGCCGACGTGGCCGGCATCGAGCAGATCGCGACCCTGATCCGCGACGCCCACGCAGCCCTCGCCAGCAGCCCCGAGAGCCGCCCCTGCATCGGCTACATGCTGGTTCGGACGCACCTCGCGGAAGAACTCGACGCCGCCTACGACCTCCTGGCGATCGACGCCCGCGGCCACGTCTGGCAGGAACTCCCCGGCTGGAACCTCGCCGCGCTCGTCCGCGGACGCCAGGCCCGCGATCTCGCCGCCGCCCGCTGCCGGTTCTTCACGGCGGTGGGCACCGGCGACGAGCAGCCGATCGAACTGATCGGTCATGTCGCCGAGACGACCGCCACCGATCCCGCAGGGGCCTGCTGCGAGGCGGGCCAGCCAGCCACCCCGATCTGCCGCACCACCACTGCCGTGCTCGCCTGGGCGATCCTCGTGGAGTCGGCCCTGCTCAACGACCGGCTCGTGGCCGACACCCGCGAGGCCGCCACGGCCCGCGGCCACGCCGCGCCGCTCGGGGAGTTCGCCGGACCGTTCTACGGCCCCGACCCGTCGCCCGAGGCCCGGGCCGCCTTCGCGAGTTATGTCCGCACGCGCTGGCCGCTCCGCGTGTTTGCCCTCGATCCGGTGAGCGAGGAGCAGAACGTGGACGACTCCTACGCCCGCCGCCGCGAGCTCCAGATCGCGATGGCGATGGCCTCGGCGGGCGGCCCGCTCAACGCGCAGGCGATGCAGCGGTTCACGCGACGGCTGGAGATGGAAATGGCCACCGTGCAGCTCAACAAGACGGCCGTCGGCTTCTCGCACGGCGCCGACACCTTCGGCTGGCGGTTCTATCCCCGCGTGCAGACACCTCCCACCCGCGGCGGCCTGGCCGCGCTCGGCGAAACGGTCTGCGGCCCCTCCTCCGACGCCGACCTCTCCCAGCGGCAGCTCGAGCCGGGCCAGCGGGAGTGCGTGGCGATCATCGTGATGCCCGCCTTCGTGCCCTGGGTCACGCTCGACGTCCGCACCAACTGGTTTTCGCTCACGCACCCGAAAGCCACCGACCCCGGCATGACGCAGGCGATCCGCCTCTCGCAGGCCGTGCGGACGATGCGGAGCACCGGCCAGGCGTGCGGCCGCTGCCCGCAGGCCTGCGTCGGCGACGAGGTGGCCCTGCTCCTCCGCCGCGTCGACGCCCTCGCGCGGGAGCTGCCGCTCCAGTCGCTCCAGGCCCAGATCCCCCGCGAGAACACGGCCGGCGGCTTCGAGCTCTTCAATGCCGGGATCACCGACCTCGCGCCCGAGCTCCTCGGCTGGTACGGCGCCCCGGGCGTCGATCCGGCCGCCACCACCTCGCTCTTCCTGATCGGCAAGGGCTTCAGCATCCACGACACGCGGGTGATCGCCGGTGGCAAGCCGGCGCGGTTCCGGCTCCTCTCCCGCGAGATCATGGAGGTGGAGATCCCGGCGGGCACGGCCACGGTGCCGTTTCTGCCATGTGCCACCGCCACCGCCACAGCGGCAGCCTCGCGCCGCGGCCTCGTGCTCGCGTCGGCCACCGAGCCGCTGCCCGAGCCTGCGGCGCAAGCTTCAGGATCGCGAGGCTGCGACGGCTGCGATCCCCTCGGCCTCGATCCCTGTGGCATCGACTGCAACCGCCGCGAGGCGGTGGAAGTGCACCTCGCCACGCCCTACGGGGTGACGAGCCACCTGCTCGTGCCGGTGGCCCGAAGCGTCGGCTCGGGAGCCTGCACGCTCGCCTTCGACTCGGCCTGTACGATCGGCCTCTCGTTCACGGTCACGAAGACGGCCGGCACGAAGGCCGAGTCGGCGAAGGTGGACGAGTTCTACACGTCGAGTTGTGATGCGATCGAGATCGCCGTGCCCGACTCGTTCATCCCGCCCACGAAGGCCTCGCTACGGCTGCTGGTTCGCGACGCCGCGAGCGGTGAGACGGCCGCCACCTTCTCGTTTGACGACCCTGCCTTCGACGCCCGACGGTCGCGGTATGTGATCGCCGGCTCGCAGCTCCGCAACTTCATCGGCGACACCTCGCGGCCCGCCACCGACAAGACGCTCCGCGGCGCCGTGAAGCCCTGGCTCGACGCGCTGCTTCTGCGGGGCGACCTCGCCGATGACGGCGACGACGTGCCGCTCACCGTCACCGCCACGCTCGTCTCGGGCGAACAGGCGGTGCCGATCGGCGGCGAACTGGCCGTCCGCGTGGTCCGCCGCGGAAAAACCATGGCCGAACCGGCCACGCTCGATCCCGCGGCGCCCTGATTCAGTCTCGGCGACGCCGCAGCCACATGGTGGCACCGAGGGCCGCCGACGCGGCGAGTGCCAGCGTGGTGGGCTCGGGCACCGGCACGGCGAAGTTGAAGCCGAGGCTGTTGGACGCGGATCCCATGTCGATCGTGTATTCCAGGCTGCTGATCGGCTGGGTCGACTGGAGCGTGACCACGGGGTTTGAGAACCCGAACGGCGTGCCGCTGAGCAGCAGCCCGGAGTAGCCCGCCTCGACGTTCCAGGTGGTGTTCACGCTCGTGCCGCTCGACGAGTTGCCATTCCACTTCGTGAACGAGAGGTCGCCGAACGGGATCAGGCTCGCGCCGTTGTAGGCCTTCACATAGATCTTTTCGCCGAACTCCACGTCGGTGAACACGAGATAGGCGTTCGTCTGCAGGGGCGACGTGAAGCCGCTGGTGAACGTGACCACGGGGCTCGTGCCGGTCCCACTGTCGACGACGCCGTAGAAGTCGCGCGTGCCGGCGATCCAGTCGGGGTTGCTGAAAGGGGCCGATCCCGAATAGGTGACCGTCCGGGTGGTGAGCGAGATCCCGGTGCTCGCCGTGGTGGTGCGGGTCATGTCGATCGGGCCGCCGGCGCCGGGGAAGGCAAACTGCGTCGGCGTGGTGCCGCTCGGAAAAGAGCTGATTCTGAATCCGGTGGTGTCGGCGTATTCGTAGGTCTGGCCGACAGCGACCGTCGAAACGAGCAGGCAGGCGATGGCGCAGAGGCCGATGCGGGACATTGATGCATCTCCAGGAGTGACTCTGATTCTATCCCGCCCCGCTGCCGGCGTCACGCGGGCGGCCTATCCGGGCAGGCCGTCTCCCCGGCCCTCTTACGACGGCGGAACGCTCCCACGGTCGGGTCGGTCACGATCCCGACTCCGTTCCAGCCAGACGTTCCATAGAGCGTCAGCGAGTTGAAGTCGGGGCCGACGAACAGCTGAATAAAGTCGTTGGGAGTCCCCGACAACTGATTGAAGTGGGCCCGCAGGACGCGCTCGAGTGCGGGGAGCGTGAAAGCCGACCGGCCGTAAGGCCGCGGGCGGACCACGCTGGACACGGCGTCTTGGAGCGATTCACCCCACGCCTCACGGCGTTGGGCTTTCACCAGTGGCTGCGCGGGCATCAACTTTGACTCGCCTTACCCGTGGCTGTCTCTGCGGGCGACAAGATCGAACGGCTACGCCAACGGGACTCGGGTCGGTGC
>CAIKWU010000024.1 GCA_903831155.1 uncultured Planctomycetaceae bacterium
CGCTACCCTCCCCCGCCCTGCCGCCGCCGGCGACGGGCATCGAGGATGCGCCCTTGGCACCGCCGCGCTACCGTCTCATGACCAGCATCTGGACTGCGGTCGCCGCGGTGCTGATGGGCGGAGCCCTGGCTGCGTCGGAAGCCGATGGCATTGCATCACCAGCCGACACATGGCCGCCCGCCCCGGAGCGGATCGCGCTGCTGCCCCCGGTGGAGTTCAACCTCGAGGAGGACACCTTCGCGAGCGAACCGATCGCCGATGCCGATCCGGAGGCCGGCACCAGACGACCGCGGCGCGGGGGAGGGCCGTTCGGCGCGGCGGCGCCGGTGTCGATCGGCGGCTTCTGGGCGGCCCCCACGCCTGTCGTGCGGCAGCCCGGCAACCTCGGGATGAACGCCCAGTTCGCCCGCGTGGCCGCGCCACTCGTGCCGCCGAAGGAAGGCGAGCCGCTCTGGATCGGCATCGGCAAGTTCGGCCGGCTGGAACTCTCCACCGACGCGATCCTGCCCGACTCGGATCAGCCCGTGCCCGACCAACTCTGGCTCGTCGAGACCGGGCTCACCCACATCCGACCGCTCGCCCGCGGCGGCACGCTCGGCGGCACGTTCCTGTTTGGTTCGGCGAGCGACCGCCCATACGCGGCCGGACGCGACCTCACACTGATGGCGATCGGATTCTGGAACACGCCGGCGGCCAACGATCGCGACGAGTGGAACTTCAGTCTCTTCTACTCGCCGACGGCGCAACTCCCCTATCCACTGCCCGGTGTGGCGTATGCCTGGCGACCGAGCGAGGCCCTGGAGGCCAAGCTTGGCGTGCCCGCCTCCATCGAATGGCGACCTGACGAGAAGTGGACGCTCTCCGCGGCATACTTTCCGCTCGTCAACGTGGCGGTGGAGGCCCGCCGCCGGCTGGGCAACGACTGGGCGCTGCTCGCCTTCTACCGCACCGACACCCAGATCTACTTTCTGGCCGATCGGCTCATCGACGCCGAGCGGCTCTATGTGTTCGACCAGCGGGCGGCCGTGGGGCTCGAGCGGACGCTCGGCGGAGGCTTCACCGTGGAAGCCCTCGCCTCGTGGCTCTTCGACCGGGAACTCTTCCAGGGCACGAACTTCTCGTCGGGCCGCACGGACGTGGTGGAGTTCGGTGCCGGCCCTGCTTTGTCGCTGCAGCTGCTCTGGCGACGATGAGATCGATCCTCCGAATGATCGATTGCCCTGACGCATCCCGCGCGGTATAGTTGAGCCGTCGGAAGCAGTGATGAAGGTGGCCATTCGGCTTTGAGTCGATCCACGGCCACCGCGATCGCCATCTCTCGAAGTGGCTGTCGCCAGCGGAAAATGCCCGTTTCGGGCCCCGCAGGCGGTCTTCTCGCCGGGCAGGCAGTGATCCATCGCCACGCCTGCGGTGCATTCCCGTCAGCCTGACGGGGCCGCGGTCAGCCCATTCGGCATGTGCGCCCCGCGGCTCAACCCAGGCCTACCGCCTCGGCCCGCTGGGCACCCCGTATTCACAAGGAATCTCCATGACCACGCCCCACGACTCCGTGTCCGCTGATGCCGTCCTCGAAACGTCCTTCGCCAACCTCGGCCTGTCGGAGGCTCTCCTGCGGGCTCTCGCCGACGAGGGCTACGCCACACCCACGCCGATCCAGTCGAAGGCGATCCCGCACGTGCTCGCCGGCCGCGACCTGTTCGGCTGCGCCCAGACCGGCACCGGCAAGACGGCGGCCTTCGCCCTGCCCCTCATCGACCGCCTCCGGGAGACGCCGCGGAAGCCCGAGCCCCGGCGGTGCCGCGTGCTCGTGCTCGCCCCCACCCGCGAACTCGCCGCCCAGATCCACCAGAGTTTTCTCGCCTACGGCCGGCACTCGGGCCTGCGGGCGGCGGTGATCTACGGTGGCGTCGGCCAGCAGCCGCAGGCCCGCGCCATGCAGCACGGCGTGGACGTGCTCGTGGCCACGCCCGGCCGGCTGCTCGATCTCGTCAGCCAGCGGCTCGTCGACATCCGCTCGGTCGAGTTCCTGGTGCTCGATGAGGCCGACCGGATGCTCGACATGGGCTTCATTCACGACGTCCGCAAGATCGTGGGCCAGCTGCCCCGCGACCGCCAGACGCTCTTCTTCTCCGCCACGCTTCCCGCCGAGGTCCGCGACCTCGCCGATTCGATGCTCCGCAGCCCGCTCGAGGTGCGGACCGCACCGCGATCGACGCCTGCCGAGACGGTGACCCAATCGGTCATGTTCGTGGCGAAGCGGGAGAAGAAGGCCCTGCTCGTGAAGCTCCTGCGTGAGGAGGCGACGGGCCGGGTGATCGTGTTTGCCCGGACGAAGCACGGCGCCGACAAACTCCACCGGGATCTCGAAAAGGCCGGCATCGACGCCGCCGCGATCCACGGCAACAAGTCGCAGGCCCAGCGTGAGAAGGCGCTCGCAGCGTTCAAGTCGCCGCAGCCGCCGGTGCTCGTGGCGACCGACATCGCCGCTCGGGGCATCGACGTGGACGACGTGGCCCACGTGGTCAACTACGAACTGCCGCACGAGCCCGAGACCTACGTGCATCGCATCGGCCGCACCGGCCGCGCCGGCCAGACCGGCGCCGCCGTGAGCTTCTGCGACGCCGAGGAGCGGCCGCGGCTGGTGGCCATCGAACGGCTGCTGAAACGGTCGATCCCGGCCCGCAACGAGCCGTCCGAGGGCCATCACGCCGACGAACCCGAGGCATCACGGCCGCGGGAGCGGTCGGGTGTGCCCCGGGAGAACTCGTCGCGGCGGACGCGTGGCCGTGGCCGGCCGGGCCGGGGCGGTCGCGACTCGGGCCGCAGCGAGGGCCGTGAGCGAGCAGCGGCGGCCCCCGCAACCGCGGTCGCAGCACCCCCGCAGCCTGCGAAGCCGGCCCGCCGCAAGCACCGCCGGGCCCTGTAGCCGGCGGCGTGCCGCGAGAGCAGTCACCGCCACGACGATCGCGAGGCTCGACATCGACGGCTCGGGTACGGCGGCCACGCTGGCCGCTCCCACGCCGTTGTAGCCGCCGGTGTCGAACAACCCCGTCGAGAGGAACTCAGCCGCGTCGAGGATATCGACGACACCGTCGTAGCCGAAGTCGCCCTCGATCCACGTCGCGGCTGAAGACGAATCGAACTTGCCCGCGGCCACGAAGTTGGCCGCATCAAGCACGTCCACTTGCCAATCGAGATTCGTGTCGCCGCACGCGGCGTAGGCAAGGACCATCGAGCCGTCGCTCTCGAGCATCCAGCCGATCCCCCGCGGCGTCGCCGCATCGGCCGCCGCACTCGTCGTCACTCCCCGGGCGCCTCGCCAGTCGCCTGAGCCTCGACCGGACACGACGCCTGCCAGAACCGACGCGGTGTCAAACGACCCGGGGCGCAGCGAGACCCTGCCCGAAGACACATCGACGAGCCCTCCCTCGAGACGGAGTCCGCCGAGCGAGGCCGTAACGCCCGGCCACACCTTCAACGTCCCGCCAACCTCCGCGCGGACGGTGCCCGATGCCAGGGACGCTGCGCCGCCCACAGTGATCAATCCTCCCCGAATGGTTGTAGGGCCCACGGGGCCGCTCGAACCGGAGATCATCAAGACGCCAGATCCCGTTTTCAGCAAACCCGCCGCGGCCACCAGCGGCACCGTGATCACCGCTGTCCCTCCGCCGACGACGTCGATTTGATTCACGTCGAACGTCGATCCAGTGAGGACCACACGGCCGCTCTCTCCCTCCAGGCGGAGCATCTGGCCGCGAAAATCGAGCCCGAGACCGACGGAAACCTCACCGGAGACCCGGACCACGGCCTGAGGCGGCGTAAACACGGCCCGCCGCTGGGAACTCCACGCGCTCGTCGAGCCGCTCCCCGTCGTCCAACGTGTCGAGAATCCCGACCACGTTCCCGTGCCGCCAAGCGTCCATGCGAGCGACGGTAGGCCGATGCGGAAGATATTTCCGCCGTAGGAGACCAGATAGACGTTTCCCGAGGCATCCTCACCAAAGGAGGCGATGTTCCCGATGGTGCCTGCAGTCGTCGTGGCCGTCGCGGTCCAGTCGGTGCGACTGCTGTAGTTGGTGCCATTGAAGGCCGACGGCTGCGAACCATCGAACACGAGCGAGAACAGTCGGCCACGGACGTAATCCCCGAAAAAATACTGCCCTTGGAGGGCAGCGACTGGGCCGCGATAGACATAGCCACCCGTCACGCTCGTCCCCTGAAACGTCCCGCTCCCCCGCGTGTAGTCGTAGATCGGGGCCACCAACGAGTTGCCACTCTGGCCCGTAAGGCCTGTCGACAAGGTGCCCTCTCGGACTCGCCACCCGTAGTTCGCCCCGCCAGGGCTCGACGCCGATTGAAAGTTGATCTCCTCGCGAGCGTTCTGCCCGACGTCCCCGATGTAGAGATCTCCCGTCTTCCGATCGAAGCCATTCCGCCAGGGGTTTCTCAGGCCGTAGGCCCAGATCTCGCCCCGCATGCCCGCCTGCCCCACGAACGGATTGGTCGCCGGAACGCGGTAGTTGCGGGTGGCGTCCGTTGGAAAGTCGTCGCCCGAGACGTCGAGCCGGAGCATCTTGCCGAGCAACGAGCTGCGGTCCTGGGAGTAGTTGTGCGGGTCGTTGCTGCTGCCCCCGTCGCCCATGGCCACATAGAGATGCCCGTCACGGCCGAAGTCGAGCCAGCCGCCGTTGTGATTGGAGTAGGGCTGGGTGACGCTGAGCACGTCGCGGCCGCTCGTGGCATCCACCTGGTCCGCGGTCTGCCGCCGAAACTCGCGAATCCGCGTGGTGCCGGCCGAGTCGGTGGAGTTGATGAAAAACCGGCCGTTGGCCTGGTAGTCCGGATGAAACGCGAGGCCCAGCAGGCCACGCTCACCGTCGGTCGTGAGCCCGATGCCTGCGGCCGTCACCGACGCTGACATGAATGGAGTCGGCAGGACGGCGCCGGACAGAAGATCCAGGATCCGGATCGCTCCCGCCTTCTCCACGATGTAGAGCCGTCCTGGATCACCCGGCGCATGAGTCGCATACACAGGACTCGCGAGCCCCGTGGCGACGCGTGTGAGTTCCAGCCCGCCTTGCGCCATGCCGCGCCGGCTGGAAACCGTCGCCGCGCAGAGAGCGACGACCATGATCACCAAAAGGCTTCTCATCAGGCTGCGACTCTGCTTCGGCTGCATCGCCAAACTCCGCGTCTTCCCCAGGCCGATGTCCCAGTATGCTAAACGGTGCCCGCACCGCGGCCACGCCCCCGGACCAAACTCCCTCGCGCACCAGCCTTGGATTCACACCCCCCTTCCCCCGAGAACCTTGCGGCGTCGCACGAGACCACGCCGGCCGACACCGACACCGCAGCCGCGGCGCGGGACCGGTCGGCCGCCGCCCGCAAGGTCAGGTCGTTTCCGCAGACGCCCGGCGTCTACCTCATGAAGGATGCCGCGGGCCGCGTGATCTACGTCGGCAAGGCGAAGAACCTACGGGCCAGGGCGGGGAGCTACTTCCTCAAGGCCGCCGCCGAGGACCGCCGCACGGCCGACCTGGTCTGCGAAATCCGCGACATCGACTACCTCGAGGCCGAGAGCGAGGTCGACGCCCTGCTGCTCGAGAGCCGGCTCATCAAGGACGTGCAGCCGCGATTCAACTCCGATCTCAAGGACGACAAGACTTTTCCGTATCTGCAGATCACGACCCACGAGGACTTTCCGCGGGTCGAGTTCACCCGGACGCCGCGGCAGAAGGGCGTGAAGCTCTACGGGCCGTTCACGAGTGCGGGATCGCTCCGCGGGGCGATCGTCGTGCTGCAGCGGATCTTCAAGTTCCGCACCTGCACGCTCGACATCGACGCCGACGACGAGCAGTGGCGGTGGTTTCGTCCCTGCCTGCTCGCCTCGATCGGCCAGTGCACCGCCCCCTGCAACCTGCGGATCTCGAAGGAGGAGTATCGCAAGGACATCAATCGGCTGAAGACCTTCCTCGACGGCGGGAGGACACAACTCCTCGCCGAGCTGCACGCCGAGATGCTGGAGGCCTCCAAGGCCCTTGATTTCGAGAGGGCGGCTCGGCGCCGCGACGAGATCCGGCTCCTGGAGACGCTCGACCAGCGGGGCGACCTCGAGGAGCACGTGCAGCCCGAGGTGTTTCTGGTCGATCCCAAAAAGGGCCTCGCCGGCCTGGAGAAGGTGCTCGGCCTGAAGGGGCCGCCGCGAGTGATCGAGGGTGTGGACATCGCCCACCTCGCGGGCAACGAGACCGTCGCGAGCCTCGTGCAGTTCATCGACGGGCTCCCCTTCAAGCCCGGCTACAAGCGGTATCGCATCAAGACCGTCGACGGCATCGA
>CAIKWU010000025.1 GCA_903831155.1 uncultured Planctomycetaceae bacterium
ATCACGAGCCGGTTGACGACCCGTTCGACGCCGGGCGTGGTCTCGGCGATTCCCAAGGCGGCGGCAAGCTGCTTCTCGTCGGCAACGCGGCCCTCGAGCCACACGGTGCCCGACTTGCTCTTCACGTGGACGCGGTAGCCGGTCAGGGCGCCGGAGTCGCGGAGCTTGCCGGCGACGGACGCCGCCAGGTCCTCGGCACGCCCCGCCGCCGTCAGGCACGCCGACGCAACGACGGCGAGCAGAAACGTGGTCTTGGAAATGGACATGGAACACTCCCGTGGCTGCGATACCGGCGAGGGGGCCGACGGCGGCAACCCGGGCCGGCCGATCGAACACTCCCCGCCCCCCTGTCTTCGGCTGTCGGTCGCAGCGAAGGGGAGTTTTTTTCCGATTCCTCCGGAAAGCAGGCTCACGCCGGCAATGCCGGAAAACGGGGCAGCCTGGGGCGACGCCGCGGGCCGCTCAGGGCCGGGGCGACACGTCGATCACGGTGATCATCGTGACCAGGGCGAGGGTGGCCGCGCAGGCGGCCGCCGTATCGGGGCCGAGTTGGATGGCGATGCCGCAGGCGGTGCCCACCACCGCGAGCGCCGCCAGGCAGAGCCACTGTCCGCCCTGCTCGAACCGGGTGCCCTCGGCGAGCCGTGAGAATCCAGCGGCGGCCACGCAGAGCACCTGCACGGCACCGAGGGCACAGAGCGTGGGGCTCACGGAGAAGGCGGCGAGCATGGGGCAGGGGACGAGCATCACGCGGGCTCCGGGGGCGAAGGCGGCGGACGGTAGCAACCGCCCGCGACGCCGGACAAGCCCGCCGCGTCCCTCTGCCACGGCCACGCGAACCGCCTACTTTCCCTCGCCGGTGATCAGTTCGTCGAGCTTCTTCTCCAGGCCCGTGATCGACACGTTGCGATCGACCACGGCTCCGTCGGCACCCACGAGCACCATCGTCGGCAGCGCCATCACGCCGAACTCCTCAGCGAGCCGGCTGTCGAGCCCGCCCGGCTCGTGGAGCTGCGGCCACGAGAGCGGCTTGGACTGCAGGAACTTCGCGAGCTTCGTCTTGTCGCCATCGAGCGCGACGCCGATCACCGCGAACTTCTTCCCGCCATACTTCGCCTGCAGCTCGCGGATCTGAGCGAGCTCGACCTTGCAGGGCTCGCAGTCGGTCGACCAATAGTGGACGAGCACCGGCACGCCCTTGTACGACTCGACCGCCACCCGCTTGCCATCAAGGGTGGTGCCCGCCAGGGCCAGCGGCTTCCCCACGCTCTCCAATCGCCGGACGGCACCCGTCGCCTTCCGCGCCTGGGCGCTTTCGGGAAAGTTGGAGGCGATCGCGGCGTAGCGGGCCACCGCGTCCTGATCGCGTCCCTCGAACTCGTCGCGGAAGGCGAGCTGGAGCAGGGCCTCGGCCGACTCGGGAGCCTTCGGATAGGTGTCGGCGAAGGCCTGCAGATCATCGAACCAGGTCTTCTGGAGCTTTTCGCCTTCCGCGCCGGGCTGCTCCATGCCGACGGCATATCTCGCCTGAATCAGCCGGAAGGCGATGAATGCCGACATCGCGTCGTCTCCCTTCACCGCTTCGGCGAGTTTCTCGAGCTTCGCGATGCCGTCCGGGTAGATCCCCTCCTGCACGTAGGCGGCGAGGGTCTCCACGAGCTGGTTGTTCCAGAACGGCTTGTCGGCGTCGGCTGAGGCGGCGACGGTCTGCTCGAGCTGGCCGACATACTCGCCGGCGAGCGCGCGGCGGGCCACGGGATCGGCGGCCGACATCTTGGCCTCGATCTCCCGGAGCTTCGCAAGCATCGGCTTGAGGTTCTCGGCCACGTCGCCGGCGCCCGGCTCGCCCCCACGGCCCGGGGCCCGGGGCGTGAAGAAGCCGAAGGCCTCCGCGATCTCGGCGGAGCCACCGGACAGCTGCGGCACGTCGACCGGCCGCCACGCATCGCCGCACTTCAGGAGCGACCCGATGAACACCTGCCCGTTGCCCTTGCTTCCTTCCACGAGCGCGACGACGTTGTCGTAGGCCATCACGTCCTTCTTCAGGTCGTCGGTGCCCGCGGCCAGCGTGCCCGGTGGCTGGGGCGTGAGCATGCTCGACCAGCGGGAGTCGGCGCCGATGTCTTTCTGCGAAGCCACACCCTTCGCGAACGCGTCGGGCGCCGCGGCGGCTCGGGCCATGAGCGAGGCAAGTTGCTCGCCCGTGAAGCCGGCCGCCTCCAGATCGGCCTTGCTCGGCAGCAGGCGGGAGAAGGCGGCCACGTCGCGGTCACGAATCGCGGTCACGATCTCGGCCGTCGCCTCCTCGGCGGAGAGCGTCTTCCACACGTCGATCACGCCGTCGGCGTTGGTGTCGGTGCCCCACCGGCTGCCGCCACCGCCAAGCCAGCGGAACTCCTCGGCCTTCTTGTCGTTGTCGGCGTCGAACTCCCGATAGACCTCGAGGCCGTCCTTGTAGAAGCTCCAGCGATCGACGACGCGATCCCCGTTGGTGTCGGCGAAGGCTCGGAGCACCTCGCCCGACGGCCCGCGGACGACCAGCGCACTCGCGCCGGCCTCCTTGTCCTGCTTGATGGAGGCCTGCTTGATCTCCTCGGCGGAGAGCTGCGAGCAGTCGACCCCCTTCTGCCGGGGCTTGATGGCGAGGGCGTCTTCGACGGTGGGTGCGGCAGCGGCCGGGGCGGCGAAGAGCGCGGAGAGGGCGAGAGCGAGCGGCAGAACGCGGGCGACGGACATGACGGAGGCTCCTGGCACGATTGGGTGGTGGGAATCAACGTAGCCGGAAGGCCGCCGCTGCGCCAGCGCCATTTTTACCGGACCGCACCGCCCGCCCCGGCGTGGCCCGGCCCCTTTGACGCCGTCCCGGGAGGTTCTACACTCGTCGGAGTTCGACCGGCCTCGGGCCGAAGCGTCGCGCGCGTAGCTCAGTTGGTTAGAGCGCTACCCTGATAAGGTAGAGGTCCCAAGTTCGAATCTTGGCGCGCGCAGTTTGAGGTCGGGGTCCCGGCCCCGACTGGGATCGTGGTTTCTGGTCCGTGTGTCAGTTCATGTCGGGGTCCCGGCCCCGACTGGGATCGTGGTTTCTGGTCCGTGTGTCAGTTCATGTCGGGGTCCCGGCCCCGACCGAATCGTGGTTTCTGGTCCGTGTGTCAGTTCATGTCGGGGTCCCGGCCCCGACCGATGATTCGGGGACGTAGCTCAATTGGGAGAGCACCGCCTTTGCAAGGCGGGGGTTGAGGGTTCGATCCCCTTCGTCTCCATTCCCGCCCCGCTTCCTCCCCCCGTGCCCCGGCCCCGTCGCCGGGAGTTTCCCAACCATGTGCTCCGCGCCCCTCGTCCAGACTCCCGCCGGCACCCGCCGCAACGACCTCCGCAACATCGCGATCATCGCGCACGTCGACCACGGCAAGACCACGCTCGTTGACTGCCTCTTGCAACAGAGCGGCCAGTTCCGTGCCAGCCAGCTCTC
>CAIKWU010000026.1 GCA_903831155.1 uncultured Planctomycetaceae bacterium
CCCAATCGAGGGGCGTCTGGTTGAGGGCACAGCCGGCGACGCGGATCAGGTGCATCGTGGACTCTGTCGGCCGATCACTCAGCCCGGCTCTTCCAGGTAGGTGTAGCCCCCGAGGCCCTCCTCGTAGAACTTCAGGAATCGTCCCGCCTGGCTGTCGCAGATCCGTCCCTCACGGACGGCCTGCTCGATCGAGTCGCGAAGCCGCTGCACCAGCTGATTGGAATCGAACTCGACATAGTCGAGCACCTCGAGGACCGTGTCCCCCTTGATCACCGCGTCCACCACCACCTCGCCCCGTTCATCGGTGCTGACGTGCACGGCGTTGGTGTCGCCGAACAGGTTGTGGAGGTCGCCGAGGATCTCCTGGTAGGCGCCGATCAGGAAGGCACCGAGGTAGTAGGGCTCGTTCTGCCAGGCGTGCAGCGGCAGCGTGCGTTTCACGTCCCGGCGGTCGATGAACTGGTCGATCTTGCCGTCGGAGTCGCAGGTCACGTCTCCCAGGACGGCCGCGCGGAGAGGACGCTCGGCGAGCCGGTGGATCGGCATCACGGGGAACAGCTGCTTGATCGCCCAGCTGTCGGGGATCGACTGAAAGAGGGAGAAGTTGCAGAAGTAGGTGTCGGAGAGCGCCGCCTGCAGCCCCTCGAGTTCCTCGGGCACGTAGTCGAGCGTCCGGGCCAGTCGCGAGATCCGCCGGCAGCTCGCCCAGTAGACGTTCTCGACGGCCGACCGCTGGTCGAGCGGCAGGTAGCCGCTGGCGAACAGATTCATCGCCGTGTCGAGGGCCTGCTGCGCGTCGTGGTAGCTCTCCAGCAGATTGCGGATGTTGATGTTCTGGTAGGTCTCCCAGAGATCGTGGAGCGGCTGCTCGGCATCGGCCGGCGGCTCCGTGACCTCGGCCATCCCCCCCTGCTCCGACACGCCCAGCACGCCGAAGATCAGCATGCTGTGGTAGGCGACGACCGCCCTGCCGCTCTCCGACACGATGGTGGGATGCGGGACTCCGGCCTCGTCGCAGGCGTTCTGGACGTGGGCGACGACGTCGTTGGCGTATTCCTGGAGGCTGTAGTTGACGCTCGACTCGAAGTTGGTCTGCGAGCCGTCGTAGTCGACACCGAGCCCGCCGCCGACATCCATGTAGCGGAGGCCGGCGCCGCGCTTCGCGAGTTCCGTGTAGATCCGCGAAGCCTCGTTGAGGGCGGCCTTGATGTGGCGGATGTTGGTGATCTGGCTGCCCTGGTGGAAGTGCAGCAGCTGGAGGCAATCCTCCATCCCCCGCGACGCGAGCAGCTCGAGCCCCTTGACGATCTCGCTGGCCGTGAGGCCGAACTTGCTCCGAAAACCTCCTGACGACTGCCAGCGGCCGCTGCCACGGGCCGCCAGCTTGACCCGCATGCCGATCCGCGGACGCACCCCGAGCTTCTCCGCGTAGTCGAGGATCAGCTGGAGCTCGGAGAACCGCTCGACGACCGGGATGATCCGCCGGCCGATCTTCTGGGCGAGCATCGCCGTCTCGATGAACTCCGCATCCTTGAAGCCGTTGCAGATGATCGGGGTCTCGTTGTCGGCGAGGGCGATCACCGCGAGCAGTTCCGGCTTGCTGCCGGCCTCCAGGCCGAAGCGGTAGGGCTTGCCGAACCGGAGCACCTCCTCCACCACCTGCCGCTGCTGGTTGACCTTCACCGGATAGACGCAGCAGTACTCCCCCCGATACCCGCTCTCCCGCATGGCGGTGGCGAACACGCCGTGCAGCTCACCGAGACGGTGCTGGAGGATCTCCGCGAACCGCAGCAGGATCGGCAGGTCGATTCCCCTGACCTGGAGCCGGTCGACGAGCTGCTTGAGGTCGATGCTCTTGGTCGGGTCCTTGTCGGGATGCACGAGCAGGTGGCCGTTGGGCCCGACGGAGAAATAGCCGTTCCCCCAGCGGGCGACCTCGTAGAGGTCGGCGGCATCGGCCGTGCTCCAGTGCTCGAGTTCGAGGTCGGCTGCGGCCATCACGGACCCTCTCACCACGGGGGGCCGCGACGGGGCGCGCGGCTGAAAAGCGATCGACAAAGTGTATCGTCGTTCGTCCGGCCGGCCATGCCAATCCCCGGTGGGCGTTGCGGAGGAAAGCGATCAGACACGGACGCGAACCCAGCCGCCCCTCGCGAAGATCGCGAGCATCGCCAGCCCCCGCAGCGTCAGATCGACCGCCATCGCCACCCACGCGCCGCGGGCGCCCAGCGCGAAGCCCTCGATCGCACCGAGGCCGCCTGGCAGCGGCACGACGTGCCACGCCAGCAGCACCGCGAGCGGCAGGCGGACGATCGCCAGGCCGGCCACGTTGACCAGCATCGGCGGCCGGGTCGCCCCGCCGCCCCGCAGACCGCCGGAAAGCACCATGAGAAGGGCAAGCGGGGGCTGGGCGAAGGCCACGATTCGCACCAGCGAGGCGGCCAGGGAGGCGACGGCGGGCTGGGCGGCCGCCCCGCCGACGAACCAGCCCGCCAGCGGTCTCGAGAAGCAGAAGAACGCCAGTCCAGCCGTTCCCATCAGGGCCATGCAGGCCACCGCGGAGAGCCAGACCGTGCCCCGTGCCCGTCGCTCGTCGCCGGCCCCGAGGAACTGCCCGGCAAGCGTGGCGGAGGCGACCTGAAACGCGCTGCCCGGCAGGAACGCCAGCGACTCGATCGTCACGGCCACCGCGTGGGCCGCGGCGTCCACGTTGCCCAGCCGATTCACGATCGAGAGGAACGTCAGGTGACAGACCGCGTTCGACGCCGCGTCGGCGCCCGCCGGCAGCCCGACGGCAAGGATCCGCCGCTGCCACGCCCGGTCTGGCCGCCAGTCGGCAGCCCCCGGCCGGAGCCCGCGATCACGGCGGGCGAGGAGGCAGAGCACGCAGACCGAGCCGCAGGCATACCCGGCCAGCGTGCCCCAGGCGAGGCCGTCCCAGCCAAGACGCGGAAGGCCCAGCGCTCCGGTTGCCAAGGCGTAGCTCGCCGCCGCGTTGACCCCGTTGACCACCGTCATCGCCACGAGCCCCGCCACCATGTCGCCGGCCCCACGCAGGGCGGCAACGCCCACCGCGATCAGCATCATCGCGGGCAGCGCCGGCATCACGATCGCGAGGTACCGCGCCGCCAGGCGACCGCTCCCCTCCGGCAGCCCCAGCAGCCCGACGATCGTGCCGCCGTGCCACGCGACCAGCACCAGCATGGCCGCCGTGAGGACGACGGCGACGAGCAGGCACTGCGCCATGGCGCGTCGGGCGCCGGCAAGATCACCGCCACCGACGCAGCGCGCCACCAGGGCGGTGCATGCCGTGGCGGGAAGGGTGAACGCGACCGGCATGAAGGCGAGGCAGTAGGCCACGAGGCCGACGGCCGCCAGCGGCTCCGCGTCGGAGAACAGATTTCCCGCGAGCCACTTGTCGACGAAGCCCACCGAGAGGCCGAGCAGCTGCTCGACCATCACCGGCAGAACGAGCCGCAGCACCGGCCGGAGCATGCCCGGCGTGGCGGCGACCGATGCCGTCGCCGGTGAGGCCGCCTCCGCCGCGACGACGACCGGCCCATCGCCGGCGGTCAGGCGAAGAGTTCCTTGATGACCTTGCCGGAGTTGGCGATCTTCATCGGCCGGCCGTTCTTCGCGGTGAACGTGGTTTCGAGCGAGATGCCCAGCGCCTTCAGAACGCTGGCCATCATGTCCTGCGACGAGTAGGCCTCGGAGACGACCTCCTTGCCGTCGGAACTGGTCTCACCGACGGCGATCCCCCGCTTGAAGCCGCCGCCCCCCACCACCACGCTCCAGCTGCGGGCCCAGTGGTCGCGGCCGGCGCCGCCGTTGATGTTCGGCGTGCGGCTGAACTCGCCCATCCACATCACGACCGTATCGTCGAGCATGCCGCGATCGGCGAGGTCGGCCACGAGGGCGCTCATGGCCTGGTCGAGCACGGGCAGCTTCTGATTCTGGAGCGTCGGGAAGATGTTCGCGTGGTTGTCCCAGCCACCGAGATCCACCTCCACGAACGGCACCCCCATCTCCACGAGCCGGCGGGCCATCAGGCAGCCCTTGCCGAATCCGTTGTTGCCGTACCGCTCGAGCGCTTCCTTCGGTTCCTTGGCGACCTTGAACGCCTCCATCTGCTTGCTGGTCATCAGCTTGACGGTCTTGTCGAGCACCTTGGCATGGTCGTCGGCCGATCCGCCGCGGCGCTCGCCGATGAACCGCTTCTCGATCGTCGCCAGCATCTCGAGCCGCTGCTCCAGCCGCGCCCGATCGATGCCCATGTCGAGGTTGCGGACGTTGCCGTTGGAGTCGACGACGAACGGCGACCAGGTCATTCCCAGGAAGCCTGGGCCGACGCTGCCGCCGCCCACCGACACGAACGGCGGTATCTCCAGGTGGGGAACCTGGTCGGCGAGTTCATGCGCGATCACCGCGCCGTAGCTGGGATGCTCGACGTTGGGATTGGGGACGTAGCCGGTGTGCATGTAGTACCGGCCCCGCATGTGATCGGCCTCGCGGGTGCTCATCGACCGCACGACCGCCATGTGGTGCATCTGCTTCGCCATCTGTGGCATGTGCTCGCAGATCTGCACACCGTCGGCCGTGGTGGCGATCGGCTTGAACGGCCCGCCGGTCGGGGCTCCCGGCTTGAGGTCCCAGATGTCCATGCTGCTCGGGCCGCCGCCCATCCAGAGCAGGATCGCGGCCTTGTGCCGCTTCCGCATGTCGGTGGCGTTGGCGAGGATCGTGTTGGTGAACGCGGTGGCCGGGGCCGCGAGCGCCGCCGCACCCGCCATGTGGTTCATGAAATGGCGACGGCTCATGCCGGCCGGCAGGTCGATGAATCGCGTCATCGCAGGGCTCCCCGGAGAACTGTTGAATGGGTCCGTTCGCCCATTCCTTCGCGAATCACAGTATCCCTTATTCCCGGCCCGTCCGCCAGTTCGCGGAGGGGCTTCCCGACGGGGCGCCCGTGCCCGTCGCAGGCAAACTGCGGATGCTTTCCCGCCGGGATGGCGGGCCCTGCAAGCCCAGGCTGCATGGGCCATGGGTGGCCGTGGGGCCGTCTATCCTGGGCGCCGTCCGCCGGAGGGCATGCTCATCGGCGGCGGGCTTTGTGGGTTCACTGCCCAACCGTCTCCGAGCAAGTCCGGCGAGGCACAAAGCTCACCGCCTCTTGCGCGTGCCTCCGACGGACTGCTCCTGCGACTGGGCATGAAGGCATCGCGGGGCTGTACCAATGCAGGCCACGCCGGCCCGGATGCCGCAACGCTGCCCTCCGCGATGGCGGGCCCTGCAAGCTCAGGCTGCACCCGCCACGAGGGCGGAAGTCCGCAAAGCTGCCCGCCGGGATGGCGGGCGCTTCAAGCCCCAGGCTGCACCGGCCACGAGGGCGGTGCAGCCGTAAACTCAATGCTTGATGATGAACTCGTTGGAGTTCAGCACCGCCCACCAGACGTCCTGGAGCGCGCCC
>CAIKWU010000027.1 GCA_903831155.1 uncultured Planctomycetaceae bacterium
CAGGACCCATTCCACACCGGCACGGTTCCTGACGGCGGTGATCGTCGCATCGCTCGGGGAGTTCCAGAACATCGGGTAGTGCTTCGCCCCGAAGGCGCCGGGCGAGGCGCTTCCCGTGCCCCACGTGTAGTACCAGCCGGCACCCACGGCCTGCAGGTTCGCGTAGCTGGCCCGGACGTCGCCGAACCCTCGCTTGGGATTGAGGATCTGCGCCAACCCCGGATGCTGCAGCCACAGGCAGGCCGCCGCCAGGGCGAGGAGGGCTCGGCTCAGGCTGCTGCAGCGGGATCGGGATGCGGGCACCATGCGATCCTCACCGCCGCTCGGGATGGTCGGCCGCCGCCTTGAGCAGCCCGAGATCGAACGCCCGCGCCACCGCCTGCGTGCGAGCGCCGACGAGGAGAGGCCGAACTCGGCGGACCGCGGTCATCGTGTGCCCCTGGACGGAGTCCCCTGTCGAACGGTAGCGGATGCGGCCCGGCTGGACCACTCAGTTGGATGGCTCATTACCCAACCCCTGTGTTCCCTCCCTAGTTTACCCAACCCGGGCGGGCGACGATCGTGGCGTTCGCTCGCTTTCGCGCTGTCGCTCCGTGGATGAATGCGTGGCATCGCGGCGGTGGATGGGCTACAGTCTGGCGACGCAGCTGGAGAGGAACGGGCTGCGGGTGGATTGGGGGGAGGGGTAATGTCGCGGCGATACGGTTTCACACTGGTCGAACTGCTCGTCGTCATCGCGATCATTGCGGTGCTGATCGGGCTACTTCTGCCGGCCGTGCAGGCGGCACGCGAGTCGGCACGCCGCACGTCGTGCGGCAACAAGATGAAGCAGGCCGGGCTCGCGCTCCACACGTACCACGGCGCAAAGAAATCGCTGCCCAGATCGTTCGGCAACCGCAACATGACGAACCCGGCCTTCACCGCCAACAACGGCAAGGCCGGCTGGCAGCAGGGCACGCCCGACACCTGGGCCGCCGAGGTCTTTCCGTTTCTGGAGAACCAGCAACTCTACGACCAGTTCGACTTCACGAAGCGGGTGGGCGACACGTCGCGATCGGTCGCACGTCCGATGTCCAACTCGATGCTGGTGCAGCAGGTGCTGGCCATGTACATCTGCCCGTCGGATCCCTTCGGCACGACCCCGGTGTTCAAGAACCGATGCAACTACAGCAACTACCGACAGACTGCCGAGCAGCACGGCATCTGGTACGCCGCTTGCTTCGGCCCCACGGTGCTCATCGACCGGCCGGGGTGCCAGTACTGTCCAACCAATGCCACGTGGGGCTCCTCGACGTCGCCGGGATCCACCAACCCGTGCTGCAACCTCGTGGGGCCCGGGAGCCACCAGGGCTTCGGCGGTGTCGCGATCGGGATGTTTTCGCAGGAGCCGATCAGGACCTCCTTCAAGGACGTGCCCGACGGCCTCTCCAAGACCATCATGCTCGGCGAGACGCTTCCGAACGACACCGTGCACAACGGTGCCTACATGAACGGCATGACGGTGCTGACGAACATTCCCATCAACACGTTCGCGGCGGCGAGCGAACTGGTGCAGGTGGGCAAGCACGATCCCGACAACGGGGTGGCGCCCGACTACAAACTCAACGGCATCAAGAGCCGGCACGGTGCCGGGGCCAACGTCACGATGGGCGACGCATCGGTACGGTTCGTCGCGGATTCCGTCTCCGACCCGCTGCTCTGGGCGATGGGCACCCGTGCCCTCGGCCTCCGCGACGTGGTGAAGGTGGCTGCCGAATGATCGCCATGCGTCTGCCCCCTGCCCGATGCACCGTGGCGGCCGTCCTGGCGACGCTCGCCGCGGCCGGTTGCGACTCCTCGCGGGGCGTCGTGCCGGTTGCGGGAACGATCCGCTTCGCGGGCAAGGCCCCCCCGGCCCAGGGCTACGTCTACTTCGTGCCCCTCGAGCCCACGACGAGCGACCGCGACGAGGGCCCGCGATCGGGAACGGCGCTGTTTGCCACGGATGGCTCATTTCGCGTGACCACGTTTCGCGAGGGCGACGGCCTGCGGCCTGGCCGCTACGAGGCCCGCGTCGACTGCTCATTTCCGGCCGCGGCGCACGCCGCCATGAAGTCGGCCGTGCCGGCGGGTTTCAAGCCGCCCGAGATCACGATCCCAACCGACGGATCGCGGCCCGTGTCGGTCGAGATCGACGTCCGCTGAACGCCCGAGACCCCGCGGCGCATCCGCCGGGGCCCGGCATCACTCGAGGCACCATGCGACGGCGCTCGATGGACCTGTGGCGATCGCTGCTGGTGATGCCGACGCTGATCGCGGTCGCCGCCGCCGATCCCGGCACGGCGGAACCGGGGTTCGATCCCATCGCCGACGTGCTCTCGCTGCCGGTCGATGTTCGTGACAG
>CAIKWU010000028.1 GCA_903831155.1 uncultured Planctomycetaceae bacterium
GACCGCCTCAACAATGTGCCCGACCCGAATGATCCGCTCGGCAACCAACAGGCGTTGGCCAACACCACGGGCGACTACGGCAGCGCGACCCGGGGTCAGACCAACGACTACGAGGGCTTCTACGTCGACGATCTCATGGTCGGCTTCGCGGAGCGCGGCGAGATGGTGACGGCCGCAACCGCCGGCCAGACCTCCTTCTTCGACATCGGCACGTCGGGCGCCGACGCGCAGGTCCTGCAGGGCAACTACCAGCTCGAGATCCGCCGCGGCACGGAGTACACCACTCCGTCGCCCGTGGGCGTCTTCCAGACATTCGATACGAACGACCGCCTCATCCCCGCGTTCTCCACCCCCAGCGTGAACGGGGCCAAGGTCGGCGATCAGAACCTGCAGCGGCAGCAGGGGCAGTTCGTGATCGAGAACAACATCATCACTGACTCGGCCGGCTACGGCATCTCGATCGACGCGGCGGCTCGGGATGGCGGCAGCGACATGCCGCATCCGGGCGTGGCCCGCAGTCTGCCGGTGCTCAACAACAGCCGGCTGGTGCCGGGCGTGGTGGTGTCGAACAACGTGATCGCCTCGAACGGGACCGGCGGCATCCTCTTCAGCGGCGACGCGAACACCGGCAGCGTGCCGACGGCAGCCGTGCCGTATGGCCGCATCGTGAACAACACGATCTATGGAGGGGTGACGCAGCGGGGCGTGGGCGTGAACGTTGCCCAGAACGCCGGGCCGACGCTCATCAACAACCTGTTCGCCAGCCTGGCGACGGGCGTGAACGTCGATGCCTCGTCGCGGGTCGACGGCTCGGGGAATCAGCGAACCGTGGTGGCCACGTCGGCCTTCCACAACGTGGGCACGCAGGTCGCGGGCGTCACGCAGAACCAGCAGATCGTGCTCAGCGGCGACCCGTTCGTGAACGCGATGGCCCGCAACTTCTACCTCGCCCCGGGCTCCGAGGCGATCGACAGCGCCCTCAACTCGCTGCAGGACCGCAACGAGTTCGTGGTCGTCAACTCGCCGCTGGGGATCCCGGCCTCGCCTGTCCTCGCGCCCGATCGCGACCTCTACGGCCAGCTCCGCAGTGACGACCCGACGCAGGCGAGCGCGCCCGGCCTCGGCGGCAACGTGTTCAAGGACCGTGGTGCCATCGACCGCGTCGACACCACGCAGCCATACGCCACCATTGCGGTGCCGCTCGACAACGGCTCGGACGACCTCGATCCGACGGCCGACGCGGTGATCGCGATCCGCACCTCCAGTCGGTCGGCGACGCAGTTCGAGATCCAGCTTGCGGACACGGGCGTCGGGATCGACATGGCCACGGTGACGGGCGAGGCCTTCGCGATCACGCGGGACGGCGTGCCGCTCGTGCAGGGCGTGGACTACGTCTTCCGCTATCTCGAGACGAGCAACCGAGTCGTCCTCGAGTCGTCGTCGGTGTTTCCGTTCGGCACGTACGTGGTCACGCTCTCGACCCGGCCGAGCGTGGCGGGCGTGTCGGGCCTGCTCACCGACCTGGCGAACAACACGCTGCTGCCGAATCGCGATGACGGGACTCGGGCCTTCACGATCCAACTCGCCGACGTGCCGGGGGCGCCGTCGGGCCTCGTGGGCGTGCCCGGCGAGAACGCCGTGGCGCTCTCGTGGAACGCGCCGGCCTGGCAGGGCACGGCTCCGATCTACAACTCCCGGGTGCAGTACTCGACGGATGGCGGCATCACCTGGGTCACGTTCCCGAGGACTCCGCAGTCGGTGGATACCTCGTGCGTGGTCACCGGGCTGACCAACGGCACGGGATACCTCTTCCGGGTTGCCGCCGTGAACACGGTTGGTCGTGGCGACTACTCGACGCCCACCGGCGTGATCACTCCGCAGGCACTGCCGCCGGCAGCCCCGACGGGCCTGACGGCCACCAGAATCGCCAGCGGTACGGTCAGCGGTTCATGGACGGCACCGCTCTCGATCGGCACCGCGCCGATCACGGACTACGTGGTCGAGTACTCGGTGAACGGTGGCTCGACGTGGGTCACGTACCCTGACGGCGTGGGCACCGGCACCACGGCCACGCTCGCCGGCCTGGCCAACGGCGTGCCGCACCTCATCCGCGTGGCGGCGGTCAACAAGAACGGCCGCGGCGACTGGGCCGGACCGGTGGCGATCACGCCGCTCGCCCCGGCAGCAGCTCCGACGATCACGTCGCTCACGGCCGGCAACGCCGCGGTCGCGGTGGCCTGGAGCATCCCGTCGGGCAACGGGTCGCCGGTCACCGGCTATGTCGTGGAGTGGACGAGCACGGCCGGTGGCGGTTCGCTCACGCTCGGCGCCATCAACGCGACCACGATCACCGGACTCACCAATGGCGTGGCCTACTCCGTCCGGGTCGCGGCCGTGACGGCCTACGGTGTGGGCGCCTACTCGGCCTTCTCGGGCCCGGTGACGCCGCTGACGACGCCGGCGGCACCGACGGGCGTGGCCGCGATCGCCCGTGACGGCGGCGCGATCGTGTCGTGGACGGCTCCCGCCGACAGCGGCGGCCGGCCGATCACCAACTACGTGGTCCAGTACCGGCTGACCACGGCGGCGACCTGGACGACCGTGTCTCGCCCCGCCAGCACGGCCACGAGCCAGACGGTGACCGGCCTGACGAACGGCAAGTCGTACGTGTTCCGGGTGGCGGCCGTGTCGTCCGTCGGAACCGGCGCTTTCTCGGCCGAGTCAGGGGCAGCCACCCCGCAGCCGCTTGCGGCGGCCCCCACGCGGCTCACCGGAACGGCCGGCAATGGCCAGGTGTCTCTCGTCTGGACGGCCCCGGCCAACACCGGGGGTCTGTCGATCACCGACTACCTCGTGCAGTACTCCACTGACAGCGGCAGCACGTGGGTGACGGCCAACGACGGCATCTCCTCGATCGCCCGGGCGACGGTCACGGGCCTCGTGAACGGGCAGCCCTACATCTTCCGCGTGGCCGCGATCACCGGCGGCGGGGTCGGTGCCTTCTCGGTGGCCTCCCGGTCGCGGAC
>CAIKWU010000029.1 GCA_903831155.1 uncultured Planctomycetaceae bacterium
AAGAAGACGCTCACGCTCGTCGCCAAGACCAACGTGCTGACCTTCGGCCACGACCTCTGGTGGCGGACGTTCCAGGAGGTGGCGAAGGAGTATCCCGACGTGAAGACCGACTACAACCACGTCGACGCCTGCTGCATGTGGATGGTGAAGAATCCCGACGCCTACGACGTGATCGTGACGACCAACATGTTCGGCGACATCATCACCGACCTCGCCGGCATCCTGCAGGGGGGCATGGGCGTGGCGGCCGGCGGCAACCTCAACCCCGACAAGGGGGGCGTGAGCATGTTCGAGCCGATGGGGGGCAGTGCGCCCAAGTACACCGGCCAGAACGTGATCAATCCGATCGCGGCGATCAACGCGATGGCGATGCTGCTCGAGCACAGCGGCCAGCCGACGTCGGCCGCCCGCGTGGAGAAGGCGGTGGCCCACGTCACCGGCACGAAGATGAAGAGCCAGGCCGCCGGCAAGATGGGCCACGGGACCCGCGAAATCGGCGACCTCGTGGTGGCGGCGCTGGGGTAAGGCGCGAGGCTACCCGTGCTCTGGGAACGCACCGACTAGGCACAGGTTGAAAACCTGTGCTACGGGAAAGCGATGAAGCGAGGGGATGCCCATGCCCCGGGAGCCGGGCTATGGGAGCAAGCGCAGCCAGGATGGCGAAGCGCAGCGGACATGCAGTGAGCGTCGGGCAGGATGCCCGACGTGAACGTCCGGCGACGGGGCGTGGGCGTCCCCGAGCGGCGCATCGGCAGGAGCCCGCGGCCTTACGGCCGGTCGGCTTTCTGGGCGGACGGGGGCACTGCTCAGCCGAGTCGCACGCGGATGCCCTCGGCGATGCTCCGGTCGGCGGCCTCCACGATCCGCATGGCGCGGAGGGTGTCGTCGAGTCCGCTGGTCTGGCGGACCAGGCTCGTCACCATGCGGTGAAACTGGCCGAGCATCCGCTCGCCCACCGGCCGCTCGCTCTCGAGCGACTCCTGGTTGCGGCCCGCGTCGTCGAACCAGACGAGCGTCTGGGGGAGATCGACGAAGGCGATGCCCCGCTCGCAGACCACCTGCAGCCCGGGCGGTGGCCGGAAGCCCACCGCCTCCTCCCACGCCCGTGGCATGTAGTAGCCGCAGCTGATCTGGGCGAGCGGCCCGTCGCCGGGGCGGCCTGTCTCCGAGAAGTCGAGGCTCATCATCCGGTAGTCGTCGAGATCGCCGCCGGCCGACTCGGCGTGCCGCACCGCGACCACGCTCGTGGGCTCCACGCCCGCCACGTAGCGGCACCAGTCGACGAGTTCCATCAGGTCGCGGGCCTCGCTGGCCCGGTCGCGGGGCGGAGCGGTGGCTCCCAGGAGCGGCACCCGGCGGTGGCAGAAGAGCATCCGCGGCTGGCCGAGCCTCGTGGCGATCAGCTCCTTGAGGCGGACGGTCGCCGCGGCGTGGCGTCGCGGGAGTTCGGCCATGAACGCGATGCCCGACTCCTCGACGCGGCGGTGGAGCCGCTCGGCCTCCGCGGCTTCGAAGGGGAAGGAGATCGCGGAGTAGACCGCCTTGCCGTGGTCGCAGGCCGCGAGGATCGGCGCGGCGCCGAACCACTGGTCGGCGAGGTAGAGCAGGGCGTCGATGTCGTCGCGGGCGGCGAGCGCGCGGAACCCGTCCACGGCCACCGTGCCGAGTTCGGCCGCCGATCTCGCGGCGCGGTGGGTCACCTGCTCGCAGATCCCGCGGACCTCGAACCGGTCGGCGAGCATGCGGAGCGCCGGCAGGTGCCGACCGTCCCACTGGTCGCCGAGCCCGACGATGCCGACCCGAAGCTTCACGGGATGGCGGCCTCCCCGGGGGCGGGCTCCGCGGCCAACAGTTCCCGCTCGCGTCTGAGCCCCTTGTCGGCGATGTCCTTGCGGCACCACGCCCCGGGCCAGCGGATCTGCTTCACGGCGGTGTAGGCGTGGAGTTTCGCGCGGGCCAGCGAGGCGCCCAGCGCCGTGACGGCCAGCACGCGCCCTCCGTCGGCGAGCACCACGCCGTCGCTCGTGCGCGTGGCGGCATGAAAGACCTGCACGTCCGGCAGGCGGCCCGCGGCATCGAGACCGCGGATCGGCTGGCCCTTCGACACCGGCCCGGGATAGCCCTCCGACGCCATCACCACGCTCACGGCGGCCTCGTCCCGCCACCGCGGCAGCTCGCATTCGTCGAGCCGCCGGTCGGCCGTCGCATCGAGCAGGTCGAGCAGGCTCGACTCCAGCCGCATCAGCAGCGGCTCGCACTCGGGGTCGCCGAACCGGGCATTGAACTCGAGCACCTTCGGACCCTGCGCGGTGAGCATCAGCCCCGCGTAGAGCACACCCTGGAACGACACCTTCGCCCGCCGCATGGCGTGCACGGTGGGCACCAGGATCCGCGACTCGATCTCCGCCAGGAGCGCGGCGTCGACGAACGGGGTCGGGCAGTAGGCGCCCATGCCGCCGGTATTCGGCCCCTCGTCGCCGTCGTGGGCCGCCTTGTGGTCCTGCAGCGGCGGCAGCGTCACGATCGTGCGGCCATCGGTGATCGCCAGCACGCTCACCTCGACGCCGTCGAGCCGCTCCTCCACGAGGATCGTGCCGGCGGCGGCGGCGAACTGGGAGTCTTCGGCCAGCGCCCGGACCGCTTCGAGGGCGGCGGCCCGATCGTCGCACACGAACACTCCCTTCCCGGCGGCGAGACCGTCGGCCTTCACCACCACGGGCACGTCGTCGCGGGCCTCGAGATACTCGCGGGCGCGTGCCGCGGAGCGGAACTCGCGGTACATCGCCGTGGGCACGTCGCCGCGGTGGAGGATCTGCTTGCAGAACGACTTGCTGCCCTCGATCTGGGCGGCTCGCTGCGTCGGGCCGAAGATCCGCAGGCCGGCGGCCGAGAACGCATCGACGATTCCCGCCACGAGCGGGGCCTCGGGACCGACCACCGTGAGGTCCACGCCGCGGCTCCTGGCGACGGCGATCAGTCCCGGGATGTCGGTCGCCGCGACGTCCACATTCTCGGCGACGAGCGCGGTGCCGGCGTTGCCCGGCGCCACCAGCACCTCGGCTCCATCGGCGGCCAGTTTCCAGGCGAGCGCGTGCTCGCGGCCTCCGCTTCCCACGACGAGAACGCGACGGGATGCCGACACGGAACGAGACTCCGAAACGGGGAATGGGAGGGCGGGCGTGACGCGGCAGTTGTACAGCACGGTCGTCGCGTGCGGTCCCTTCGGAGCGGCCCGCCGCCGGATCGCGGGATGGCGGGGCCGGCTGCCGACAGCGGTCGTCCGGCCGAAAATGATGCTTTTCCCCTCTCCCGGAGGGCATTTCGGCATGAGCCGACGTTGACAGCATGGGGGCTGCCGATACAGTTAGAAGGAGTTCGTGAAAAACTTCACGAACTCGCGCAAACGCGGCCGAAACATGCTTTTTGAGCGGTTCCGCGGCCCGTCGACGGGGTGTCCAGCCCCGGCGTCAGGTCCGCGCCGCGCCGAGGCCATTCATGGCAGACAAGAAGAAGATGTCGGTGGCCGAGATCCTCGCCGCCGCTCGCGGTGCCGACGCGAAGTCGGGTGAGGCGTCCCCAGCCACGAAGCCCGAGGCGGCTCCGGCCGCGATTGAACCGGCTGCTGAAGCCCCGGCACCGGCGCCCAAGGCTCCGGCGAAGCCGTCGGCGGGTGGGCGGCCAAGCGTGGCGGACATCATGGCGCTGGCTCGGGCCAAGAAGGAGGCGGGAGACGCCCCCGCAGCGAAGCCCGCCGCCGCCAAGCCCGCACCTGCCGCGAAGCCGGCTGCGGCCGCCAAGCCTGCCGCCGCGAAGCCCGCGGCCGCTGTCGGAGCGGCGAAGACGGGCGTGCAGCGGGACACGGCGAGCATCCTCGCCGCGGCTCGCGGCGCCTCGAAGCCCGGTCCGGTGAGCAAGTCCGACGCTCCGGCCCGGCCGGTCGCCAAGCCGAAGGAGCCCCGACCTGTCGAGGAGCGTTCTGCCCCGCCGCGGACCGTTGCCACGCTGCCGCCCAAGCCGGTCAAGCCGGCCAAGAAGGCCGATGAGGCAGAGGATCGCCGGGGATTCCTTCAGATCGCGCTCGGGTCGGCGATGGCGGTCGGTTTCTCCGCCCTCTCCGTGACGGGAGGGCTGTTTTCGCTCGGCCTCGCCCGATTCCTGTTCCCGAACGTGCTCGCCGAGCCGCCGAGCAAGTTCAAGGTGGGCTTCAAGGACGCCTTCCCGTCGGGAAAGGTGGAGACGAAGTTCGTGCCGCAGTACGGCGTGTGGGTCGTCAACGGCGACTTCAACGGCCAGCAGCAGATCTACGCCCTCAAGACGGTCTGCACGCACCTCGGCTGCACGCCCAGCTGGCTCGAGGCGGAGCAGAAGTTCAAGTGCCCGTGCCACGGCAGCGGCTTCTACAAGGACGGCGTCAACTTCGAGGGCCCGGCGCCGCGTCCGCTCGAGCGGTATGCGATCCGCACGGCCGACGACGGGCAGCTCGAGATCGACAAGAGCAAGACGTTCCAGGAAGAGCTCGGCCAGTGGGCCGACCCCGATTCGTACGTGACCGTCTGACGAAGGGACCACGACCGGACCATGGCCATCGGCGAGACCATCCGCAACTCCCAGATTTGGAAGAGCATCTTCCGCCACCCGATGCCGCTCGACCGGCGGAATCGGATCGTGGTGATGCTCACCAACTTCTTCCTCCACCTCCACCCGGTGTCGATCAAGAAGCAGGGCATCGCCCTGTCATTCACCTGGTGCATGGGGGGCGTGACCTTCTTCCTGTTCCTGGTGGAGACGGTGACGGGCGTGCTCTTGATGTTCTATTACCGTCCCACGCTCGAATGGGCCTACAACGACATCCTCGCCCTCCGTGACGTGACCAGCCTCGGCATCCTCCGCGAGCTGCACCGCTGGGGCGCCCACGCGATGGTGATCACCACGTGGCTGCACATGTACCGCGTGTTCCTCACGGGCAGCTACAAGCCGCCGCGGGAGTTCAACTGGGTGATCGGCGTGATCCTGCTCCTGCTCACGCTCCTGCTGTCGTTCACGGGCTACCTCCTGCCGTGGGATCAGCTGGCGATCTGGGCGATCACGGTGGGTTCCAACATGGCCCGGGCCACGCCCTTCCTCGGCTACGAGGGGCCGGGCCAGCAGCTGCTCACGGTGGGCGGCATCGACATGATCACCGACGCCTCCGACGCCCGCTTCGGCCTGCTCGGTGCCCGGTTCGTGGGCGAGGAAACGCTCAACCGCTTCTACGTGCTCCACTGCATCGCGATTCCGCTCGCGGTGGCGCTCCTGCTGGCGATCCACTTCTGGCGCGTGCGAAAGGACGGCGGCATCAGCGGCCCGCTGTAATACCCCACCGATGCATTCCAACGGTTTTTTCCTGAAGGACGTGGCCGGCTTCCTCGGAGGCTACTACTCCTTCATCGCGATCATGAACGGGATCGCCGCCCTGATCCTGTGGAGGAAGAAGTCCGAGGTCGGCTGGGCCGTCGTCTGGACCGTCTTCGCCGGCCTGATGATGGTGCTGGCGAGCCTCGCGCTCTCCGGCTCCCCGGAGTTCGTGCCCGCCCTGCCCGCGGCGGCACGGTCGACGGTCAACAGCCTGTCGGGGCCGGTGCTCTACACGCTCGGCACGTTCGCCCTGCTCACGGTGCTGTTCGTGTTCCGGAAGTTCTTCGTGCGGCCGATGGTCGCCTGGGCGATCCTCAATGCGATGCTCCTGGCGATGGGGCTCTCCATGGCCGACGAGAACTTCGCGTCGATCGTCATGAAGCCCGACAACGTGCCGATCGTGGGGCTCGTGTTCCTGCTCGCCTTCTTCACCTGGCTCGCCACCAAGCAGGCCGTGGTCAACGACGAGCGAATCGCGCAGGGCCTGCCGCCGATGGAGAAGGTGAACGACGAGAAGGTGCTCGTCTGGCCCGACCTCGTCTACACGGAGCTGATCTGCATGGTGGCCGTCACGGCCTTCCTGCTGATCTGGGCGATCTTCCTCCCCGCGCCGCTCGAGGAGCCGGCGAGCAGCGTGAAGACGCCGAATCCTTCCAAGGCGCCGTGGTACTTCCTCGGCCTCCAGGAGATGCTCGTCTACTTCGACCCGTGGTACGCGGGCGTGGTGCTGCCGAGCCTCGTGATCTTCGGGCTGATGGCGATGCCCTACCTCGACTTCAACAAGCAGGGCAACGGCTACTACTCGATTGCCGAGCGGAAGTTCAGCTACCTCACGTTCCAGTTCGGGTTCTTCCTGCTCTGGATCACCCTCATCATCCTGGGCACGTTCCTCCGCGGGCCGAACTGGAACTTCTTCGGGCCGTTCGAGTATTGGACGCCCTACAAGGTCGAGGTGCTCAACAACGTCGACCTGCCGCAGATGTTCTGGGTCAACCTCCTCGACCGGCCGCTGCCGAAGGCGCCGGCGGGGGCGAGCGGGTTGGTGCAGGCCGGGTATGTCCTGCTCCGCGAGGCGCCCGGCCTCGCCGTGATGGGGGCCTACCTCGTCCTGCTGCCGCCGCTGCTGGCCGTGACGGTGTTTCGCGGGTTCTTCGCGAAGATGGGCCTGGTCCGCTACATGGTGATGGCCAATCTCATGCTGCTCATGCTCACGCTGCCGATCAAGATGATCCTGCGATGGACGTTCAACCTGAAGTACATCATCAGCATCCCCGAGATCTCGCTGAACTTTTGAAGCCGGCTGAGCCCGTGCCGCCGGCGGCCGAACAAGACGACCCCCTCCGACCACTCGCCCCAACGCACCCATGCCCGCAACAGAACAGACCTGGCGGAACGTCAAACTCCTGCACGTGGTGTTCGCCGCGTCGGCGGTGGCCCTGCTGCTGTCGACGGTGATGATGCTGACGGCCGACCACAATCGGCCGTGGAAGAAGTACGCCCGCGAGTTCCGCGAGCTGGAGACCTGGACGGCGCAGGCGCGGATTGACGAGCAGGATTCGAAGTCCTACGACACGCAGCGGACGGAACTGGAGACGGCCCTGGCCGACGCCCGCCGGGCCCCCCTCGACGCGGACGTGGCGGAGGCATTCGTCGCCGAGGTCCGCACCGTGGCCGAAGATGCCCAGGCCGCGGATCGTGCGGAGCTCGACATCGACCAGCTCCGCACCCAGGAGAACGCCGACGAGCGGCTGGTGCTCCGCGGAGACCTCCTCGCGCGGCTTCGCGACATCGTCAAGCGGACCAAGTTCCGCGAGGACAACCTCGCCGGCGCCCTCAAGCTCCGTCGGGCGGAGCTCGACAAGAATCGCGCCGACTACGAGCTCGCCGTGGCGTCGGAGGCGGCCGCCGACCGTCAGTCGGCACTGCTCGCCCTCGCTGATTCGAAGCGGGAGGAAGTGGCCGCCGCGAACCTCGCCTTTCAAGACGCCAACACGCATCGCAAGAAGCTCGAGGCGATGCTCGGCCGGCTCACCGAGGCTGAGGACGATGCCGCGAAGGCCGTGGCCGATCACCGCGGCAAGCTCGTGCAGCTCCAGAAGACCCTCGCCCAGCGTGAGCCGAGTGCAGGCAAGAGCCTGCTCGAGCTCCCGGTGCTCGACGCGTTCAACAGCCCGCTCAAGGTCGATCAGATCTGGCTTCCGCAGCTCACGCTCAACAACAACTTCCGCGACGTCGCCCGGTTCGATCGCTGCACCACCTGCCACCGCGGCATGGACAAGTCGATGCCCGGCGCGCCCACCGAGCCCGGCTACCCGCACGCCGAGACCGTGACCCTGGCACTGGCCACGCCCGCCGGCCAGCCAGAGACGTCGGCCGGCGACGGGAACGACACGCTCGATGCTTCGTACGGGCTGCGGCTCGCCGCCCGTGGCCTGTTCGACGCCGACGACCCGACGGTGAGCGTCGTCGTGCCCGGATCCCCGGCTGCCGTGGCGGGACTGCAGGCGGGAGACGTGATCGAGGCCGTGGACGGCGGCCGCACGCTCGCCCGCAAGATGGCGGTGGCGGCGCTGCTCGACACGCCCGCATGGGGCAAGCCGATCACGCTCACCGTTCGCCGGGGCGTCCCGCAGCCCTACTCGTCGCATCCGCGGCTCGACCTCTTCGTGGGCGACTCGAGCCCGCATCCGATGAAGAACTTCGGCTGCACGGTCTGCCATCAGGGGCAGGGGAGCGCCACGAGCTTCAAGTGGGCCTCGCACATGCCCAACACGCCCAAGCAGGGCCACGAGTGGCACGACGAGTACGGCTGGTTCAACAACCACCACTGGATCTTCCCCATGCTCCCGGCGCGGTTCGAGGAGTCGAGCTGCCTGAAGTGCCACCACCAGGTGGTCGATCTCGAGCCGAGCGAGAAGTTCCCGGAGCCGCCGGCGCCGAAGCTCGTCGAGGGCTACCACCTGATCCGGCAGTACGGCTGCTACGGCTGCCACGAGATCAACGGCTGGGCCGGGCCCGAGAAGCGGATCGGCCCGGACATGCGGGTCGAGCCCACCTTCCACGAGGCCGCGGAGGCGCTGGCCTCCGATCCGGGCCTGAAGCAGATGGGCGAGACGTTCGCCCGCTGGGTGGCCGATGTCCGCTCGGGCCCCGACAGCCACGACTCCCGCATCCGGCTTCGCGACGCGATCGAGCGCGACGCTGCGTCCGGCGGCGACGCCAAACTCTCCGAGCGGTCGCACCAGATGGCGGTGCTGCTCAAGGATCCTGAGACTCCCGGCACGCTGCCGAAGGTTGGCCCGAGCCTGCGTCACGTGTCGAGCAAGCTCGGCTTCGACTGGCTCTACTCCTGGTTGCGGAATCCGCAGGAGTTCCGCCCGTCGACCAAGATGCCCAGGTTCTTCGGGCTCTGGAGCCACCTCGAGGGCAAGCAGCTCGAGGAGTCGCAGCGGTACGAGCCGCTCGAGATCCGCTCGATGGTGCACTACCTCACCGAGGCGAGCGCTCCTTTCGAATACGTGAAGCCGTTCGACGGCATCACCGCCGCGGCCGACGTGGCCCGGGGCCGGAAGGTCGTGCAGCTCCGTGGCTGCCTGGCCTGCCACCAGCACGACGACTTCCCCGAGGCGACGAGCACGCACGGGCCCAACCTGTCGCGGATCGGCGCCAAGGCGTCCTCGCATCCGCAGGGTCGCCAGTGGCTCTACAGCTGGCTCCGCGAGCCGTCGCGGTATCACCCGAAGACGATCATGCCGAACGTGCTCCTCGAGCCCGTGACGCTCGCCGACGGCACCGTGAGCGATCCGGCCGCCGACGCGACGGAATACCTGATGGGATCGGGCCGTGACTGGAAGCCTGCGGCCGACTGGCAGGTCGAGACGCTCACCGGGGAGGTGTCGTTCCCGATGGCATCCGCCGCTGGGATGACCGCCGACGAGCGAAAGGCGCTCGACGAGCTGGCCCTGATGTACCTCAAGGAACGGTACACGATCGTCCGCGCCCAGGAGGTGCTGGCGAAGGGGGTCGATGCCGCCGCGGCCATCCAAGGCGACGAACGGATGCTCACCGGCCTGTCCGGGCCGGACCGTGACCGCCAGCTGCTCACCTACGTGGGCAAGAAGACGCTCAACAAACTGGCCTGCTACTCGTGCCACGACATCCCGGGCTTCGAGGACGGCAAGCCCGCGGGCGCGGCGCTCGCCGACTGGGGTCGCAAGGATCCTTCGCGGATCGCGTTCGAGCAGGTGTCGCACCTCGTGATGCACCAGCTGGCGCATGGCCACGGCGGCCACGGCGCGGCCGATGGTCACGGCGGGCATGCCGGGCACGATGCGGGGCATGCGACGACCGGGGCCCACGAGCCGACCGCTGGCGACGAGTCGCTCTCCCCCAAGCTCGCCTACGAGTTCGCGGAGGAGGGACTGCACGTCAGTCCCGAATCGGTCGATCCCAACACCGGCTACTTCCTCGAAAAGCTCCTCGGACACGAGCGGGAGGGCTTCCTCTGGCAGAAGCTCCGGGCGCCGCGGAGCTACGACTACAAGAAGGCCGAGAACAAGTCCTACAACGAGCGGTATCGGATGCCGCAGTTCCCCTTGAACGAGGAGCAGCGGGAGGCGGTGATGACGTTCGTGCTGGGGCTGGTGGCCGAGCCACCCGCGCCGCAGTACGTGCACAAGCCGGGGCCGCGGGAGCAGGCGAGGCTCGACGGGCTGGTCGTCGCCGAGCAGTACAACTGCGGCGGCTGCCACACGCTGCGGATGGATCGCTGGGATCTCCGCTACAAGCCCGAGAGCCTCGGCGAGCCGCCCGCCTTCGCGGACTATCCGTTCCTCGCGCCGCACTTCACTCCCGACCAGGTTGCCGCCTCTCTCGCCACCGACCGGCAGGGCCGCCGCCGGGCGGAGCTCGTCGGCATGCCGGTGCTCGACGCCGCAACGGGGAAGCCGCAGCTCGTGGACGAGGACGGCGTGCCGATCGAGGAGGGCGACACCGAGTCGGTGGCCCATCGGCCGTTCATGCTCTGGCAGGACACGCTCGTCGATGGGGCGGCGCGGACCGTCGGCGGACAGAACCTCCTGGTGCCGCAGGATGCGATCGACGCCGGCCGCCACTATCCCGCGTGGGGCGGTGACCTGGCGAAGCTGCTCTTCCCGGTCGTGATCGCCGACGAGAAGCAGGTCAACCCGAACGTGAAGCCCGACGATGCCTGGGGATGGCTCCCGCCACCGCTGGTGGGCGAGGGCAAGAAGGTGCAGTCGGCGTGGCTGCACAAGTTCCTGCTGAACCCGCACCCGATCCGGCCGCCCGTCGTGCTCCGGATGCCGAAGTTCCACTTCGACTCCGCCAAGGCGGCCGCGCTGGTCAACTACTTCGCCGCCGTGGACGGGGCCGAATATCCCTATGTCTACGACCCGCGGCTCGACGAGGCGTCGGTCGCGGCTGCCGAGCAGGCCCATCCTGGCCACCTCGACGGGGCGCTGAAGATCGTCACCAACAACAACTACTGCGTGAAGTGCCACCTCGTGGGCGACTACACGCCCGCCGGGAGCGTGAAGGCGCTCGCCCCGCAGCTGCAGCGGGCCCACGAGCGGCTTCGTCCCGACTACGTGCACGGCTGGATCGCCAACCCGAAGCGGTTCCTCCCGTACACGGGGATGCCGGTGAACATTCCCTACAACCAGCCGGTCAGCCAGGACCTCTATGCCGGCTCCAGCGAGCAGCAGGTGGACGCCCTCACCGACCTGCTCATGCACTTCGACACGTTCGCCAAGCGAAACCTGTCCCTCGAGGCGTTCCTCCGGCAGCCGCCTCCGCCGCCCCAGCCCGGGCAGCCGGGCCAGCCTGCCACGGCCCCGGCTCCGGCCCCGAAGGCCGCGGCTGTCCCCGCTCCGGCCCCGGTTTCCGCTCCACTTTCGTCGGCTGGATCGTCAGTGCCCGCAGCGGTCCTAAACTAGTAGATGAGTCGAGCCTTCCTTCTCCCACCTTCCGGAGCACCCACATGACACGCGTCCTCTCGGCCCTGGTTGCCGCGGCCTTTCTCTCCACTCTCGTCGGGACCGGCGTCGTGACTGCGGACGAGTGGGCGACGATCAAGGGGAAGTTCGTCTTCGGCGGCGATGCGCCGTCGGCCGGCGAACTCAAGGCCGACAAGGACGTCGAGGTGTGCGGCAAGCACAAACTCCTCTCCGAGGAGCTGATCGTCGGCGCCGACAAGGGCGTGGCCAACGTCGTCGTGTTCGTGCGCGACAAGGTCGTGAAGGTGAACCCGGAAGTGGCGAAGGCGGCGGCTGGTGCCAAGGTGGAACTCGACAACGCGAACTGCCGGTTCGAGCCGCACGTGACGTTCGTGCAGGTCGGGCAGGAGCTGGTCGTCAAGAACTCCGACACGGTCATGCACAACAGCAACATCGCCACGATCAAGAACTCACCATCGAACAACGTGATCCCGGCAGGCAACTCGGCGACGGTGAAGTTCGCGAGTGAGGAAGCCGTGCCGACTCAGATTACCTGCAACGTTCATCCCTGGATGAAGGGCTGGCTGGTCGTTCGTCCGAATCCCTACGCCGCCGTATCCAAGCCCGACGGCACCTTCGAGATCAAGGATGTGCCGGTCGGTGAGGTCGAACTGCAGTTCTGGCATGAGAAGGCCGGCTACCTCGGCGAGATGACGATCGGCGGCAAGGCCGAGAAGGCCTCGAAGGGTCGCAAGAAGGTGGCCGTGGCCGCCGGCGGCACCAATCTGGGCGAGATCGTGCTGCCGGCCGGCATCTTCCAGAAGTGACCCCTCCACGCGAGTCGAACTCCCCATGATGTCGTCCAGTCGCCTCCTTCCGATCGTCGCCCTCGCGGCCGCCGTGTTGGCGTCGGGGTGCGGGCCGCAGCGAGTCGCCTCGCCCGGCGCCGACGCGGCGGCCGTGAAGACGATCCGCCAGGCGCTTGCGGTCGCGTCGTCGGCCGCCTCGGCCGGCGGCGAGGCGGCGGCCACGGGAACCGGCTGGGCGACGCTCAAGGGGAGGTTCGCGTTCGCCGGTGATCCCGGCCAGCCGAAGGCTCTGGTCGTCGACAAGGACACCGAGGTCTGCGGCAAGACCTCCAAGCTCTTCGACCAGTCGCTGCGGGTCGACGCCTCCACCAAGGGGCTCGCCGACGTGGTGGTGTTCGTTCGCAAGGCGAGCCGCGTGAAGGATGGGAGCGGGGCGGAGGTGGAGGCGAAGCCGGCCCTGTTCGATCAGAAAAACTGCGAGTTCCTCTCGCCGGTGTTCGTCGGTCGAGTCGGGCGGCCCATGGAGATCCGCAACAGCGATCCCGTGGGCCACAACACCAACATCGACGGCACGAGCTTCAACCAGCTGATTCCAGCCGGTCAGGTCACCGCCTACACGCCCGACTCGGAGACGGGTGCCCCCAGGTCGGTGACCTGCAACATTCATCCCTGGATGAAGGCCTTCATGCTCGTTCGCAAGGACGGCTACGCGGCGGTCACGGCCCCCGACGGCTCGTTCACGATCGCCGATCTGCCGGCCGGTGAGCCACTCGAGTTTCAGGTCTGGCACGCTCGGTCCACGGGCTCGGGCGGCGGACTCGTGCTCGAGAAGCCGGACCTGAAGTGGAGCCCCAAGGGCCGATTCACGATCACGCTCCAGGCCGACGAGGTGAAGGACCTCGGCACGATCGAGGTTCCCGCCGCAGCGATCGGGACATGACCGTGGCACACAGTTCGTCCATCACTCGCACCACCAACGCCATGAAGACGTCGAACGTTTCGCTCCGCACGGCAACCGCCTTCGTGATCCTCGCAGCGTTCTCGGGCTGCGGTCGGACACCGCCGGCTTCCT
>CAIKWU010000030.1 GCA_903831155.1 uncultured Planctomycetaceae bacterium
ATGTGGCTGATCGTCGTCTGGACGGTGGCCGGATGCTGGCTGATCGTGTCCGCCGCCCTGCGCCGCGCCGACGATCTCCGCTGAACCCCGTGGGCGATCAGCGGAGGATCACCCCCGCGACCACCGCCAGGTAGGCGAGCGGCAGCAGGACGGCGGCCGCAAGGTTCACGCGACGTCTCACCGCCGGCATCCGCCGCACGCCGAGTTCCGCGGCGCTCACCATCACGAGGAGCGCGACGAAGCCGTAGGTGAACACGAACAGCCGGTCGATCACGGTCAGGTAGCCGACGTGCGGCAGGTTGAAGCTGATCGCGAAATGCGTGGCGATGCAGGCGAGCAGGGCCGTGAGGCAGATCGAGACCCGGTCGGCAAACGCCTCCAGCGGCACCAGAAAGACGGCGCAGGCGATCAGGAAGATGAGCACCACCGGCCCGAAGACCGTCCAGAGATAGAAGGCCCAGTTCCGATCGACCAGGATGAGCCCGCGAAACTCCGAGAACCGCTCATCGCGGCCCGAGAGCTGGATCGTGCGGGCCTCGACCGTCACGTCCTTGACGCGGAGCTCCTCGAACGTGCCATCGTGCTCCCAGCCCGGCGGCCTCGCGGCCGGCACGAAGCACACCCGGGAGGCGTCGTACAGGAATGATTGGATGCGGATCGAGAGCGTCTGGCGATCGAATGGGAAGCGGCGGAGGTCGAGGCCGGCGCGGAAGGTGGTGGTCAGGCCCACGGTGTATTTCACCCGGCCCGACGGGAAAATCTCCAACGACTGGTTGGTGATCGTCGGCTCCGAGGTGTTCACGTACTCGACCTGGGGCCACCACATCGTCGTCAGCTTCTCGTCGACGGCCGCATCGGCGAAGAGCTGCTCCTCGGTGCCGTCGTGGACGAGCCTCGGGTCGTCCCATTCGAACTCGATGTAGAGATCGGCGTCGAACGTCTCCTGCTTCTCATCGACCGCGTTGAGGCTGAGGAGGAAGAAATCGACCGCGACGGTGGTCAGCCCCTCCGCCGGAGGCGCATAGACCTGCGCCGAGACCGATGCCGCCGTCAGCACGGCGATCAAAAAGGCGAAAAGACGTGGCATGGCGATGGACGGAATGGGGCCGGGCGACAGAGAATAGCGCCCGCGATGCCGCGAAGGCAATGCGGCTTCCCGTCCTGACCCGCCGGTTTCCCGTGGACCTCCAGATCACCCGCAGCGAGCACGCCGACGAGGTGGTGCTCTCGTGCGCCGGCCGACTCGACGCCGAAACGGGCGACGAACTCGCCCGCGCGGTCGCGGAGGAGCTCCGAAGGGGCCGACTCGCGATCCGCCTCGACCTCCGCGAGACCGGCTTCCTGAGTTCGGCCGGCATCCGCGGCCTGTTCGACACCCACCGGGCCGCGAAGGCGGCCGGGGGCAGCTGCCTGATCCGTGGCACCAGCGAGACGGTCCGCCGCGTGCTCGACCTCACCCGGCTGACACCGCTCCTCGTGGAGCACGCGGGCGGCGACCCGCGGCCGTCCGCCGCCGTCGCCGCCGAGCCGGGCGACGTCGCCCACGGGCCGGTGACGCTCGTTCGCTGCGTGCGGCCATCGGCCGCCCCCCTGGTCGCCGCCCTCCACGGCTCCCCCGACGCGGCACTTGCGGGGGACACGCCGCCATGTGCCTCCCGAAGGCTGCCCCGTCACGCCTTTGCGTTCGGATTCGGCGGTCTCACCGACGGAGAAGGCACGACGGCACGGGCCGGTGAGATGGCCGCCGCCTGCGGCACCGTGTTCCACCGCCCGCCACATCCGCACGCCGTCGTCGACTACCTCGTGCCCACGGGGGACCTGCTCGCGGATGTCGGGCTGCTGGCAGCGCTGACCTGGGAGGGCGTGCCGTCCGGGCAGGCCGGATTCGAGGCGACGGGCGACGAGCCCGCGGTGCGGCTGGACGACCTCGTCGAGGCGATCCTCGCCGAGACGGACGGCGAGACGATCGCCATCGTCGTGGCCGGCGAGATCCACGGTCTCGTCGGAGCCGAGCTGATCCGTCCGCTCGTCGAGGCGACGGTCGCCGACTCGCCCCGGGCCGGCACGAGGGATGCCGCGGCATCGTGGCTGAGCTTCTCGCGGGAGCCGGTGTTCGCCCGCCACACCGCTCTGATCGTCGGGATCGCGGCCCGCACGGAGAGCGGGCCGCTCGGCGGCTTCGTCCGCCGCGTGCCTGGCAGGGCGTTCGCCAGCCACTTTCATGCGGTCGTGTTTCCGTTTCGCCCGCTTCGCCGCGGCAACGCCGACCTCGCCGCGACCGTCGCCGATCTCTCCGCCTCCCGACCGCTCGCGGTGATGCACCTGATCGCCGACCCGCGGCCGGTGCTCGGCAGCGGCCGGTCGGAGCTCGTTCGCGGCGCCGCATGGTTCGCCCCGCTCGCCATCGCCGACCCGGGGGCCCAGGCATGATCGCGCTGCTCTCCACGTGGACGTTCGGCCTGGCGCTCGCCCTCGTGGCTCTGGGCGTGTTCGTGAGCTACCGGCTGTTCTCGTTTCCCGACATCACGACGGACGGCTCGTTCACGCTCGGGGCGGTCGTGGCGGCGGGCATGCTGGTGGCGGGTCACGACCCCGTCGTCGCCACCATGGCGGGCATGGCCGCCGGAGCGGCCGCCGGCATGGTGACGGCCTTCGTGCATGCCTTCCTCGGCGTCGAGCCCCTGCTGTCGGGGATCCTCGTGAGCACGTCGCTGGCGAGCGTGAACCTCGTGGTGCTCGGCCGCAGCAATGTTCCCCTCGGGGGAACCGTCACGCTCTTCGACCGCGCGGAACGGCTGGTCGCCCCGACCCTGGTGCGAGCCGGGCTCGATGCGACCGTGGCGGCCGAGGCGGCGCGAACCGCGGTCGTCGCGGCGATGGTGGTGGTCGCCATGGGGATCCTCTACGCCTTCTTCCGCACGAGACTCGGCACGGCCATGCGGGCCGGAGGCGACACGCCCACGATGGCCCGGGCGCTCGGCCGCGACACCGGCCTGCTGACGGTGGCCGGGCTTGCGATCGCCAACGCGCTCACGGCCGCCTCGGGATGCCTCGTGGCGCAGTACCAGGGCTTCGTCGACGTCCAGATGGGCATCGGGATGGTGGTCTGGGGCATGGCGAGCGTGTTTCTCGGCAACGCGCTGGCGGGCCAGGGCCGCCTCGGCTCGTCGCTCGTCGCCGCCGCGGCCGGCAGCGTGACGTTTCGCCTGCTCGTGGCCTCGGCGCTCAGGGCCGGTCTCGACCCCGATTGGCTCAAGGCGGCCACGGCCGTCGTCGTGCTGGCGGCGCTCGTCGCGCCGCGGGTGCTCACCGCCGTGCGGAGGAGCTGAGGATGCTCGCCATCGACCGGGCCACCGTGCAGTTCCATTCACCCGGGGGGCCCGCGGTGCGGGCCGTCGACGGCGTGTCGCTGGAGGTGCCGGCGGGGCAGTTCGTGGTGGTGATCGGGACGAACGGGTCAGGCAAGAGCACCCTCCTGGGCTCGATCGCGGGCACGGTGCAGCTGGCGTCGGGCTCGATCCGTCTTGCCGGCCACGACATCACCCGCTGGTCGCAGCACGCCCGGGCGCGGCTGATCGGGCGGGTCTTCCAGGATCCGCGGGCCGGCACCGCGGGCAGCCTGACGGTGCTGGAGAACATCGCGGTGGCGGCCTGCCGGGGCCGGATGGCGGGGCTCGGCTGGGCGACGAGCCGCGGCCTCCGCGACGAGGCGGCCGCGCGGCTTGCCCGGATCGTGCCGGGGCTCGAGTCGCGGCTCGACCAGCCGATCGGATCGATGTCGGGGGGGCAGCGGCAGATCGTCACGCTGGTGATGGCCACGTGGCACCGGCCCGAACTGCTGCTGCTCGACGAGCACACCGCCGCCCTCGATCCGGCCGCCGCGGATCGCGTGGTGCAGGCGTCGAACTCGCTGATCCGCGAGCACGCCCTCACGGCGCTGATGGTCACCCACTCGCTCGCCCAGGCGGCGTCGCTGGGCGACCGGCTGATCCTCATCCACCGCGGGCGGATCGAGCTCGACGTGCAGGGTCCCGCCAAGCGTCGGCTCACCGCCGATGATCTCGCCGATCGTTTCGACCGCCTGCGGCGCGCCGACCAGCTCGACGACGCTGCCGCTCGCACCCTCGCCGATCTCTACGTCTGACGAACACGGCCGGAGCCACCGCCCATGCCCACCGCGATCCGCCGCTGGCTGCCCCTCGTCACGCTGCTCGTCGGGGCATCGGCACTGCTGCTCGCCACCGACCGCGCGGCGGCGGTGCGGACGGTGCCCGCGGTGGCGATCCTCCAGCAGGTGAGCACGCCGGTCCTCGACGATGCGGTCGCCGGAATGATCGAGGGCCTCGCGGAGCGGGGATTCATCGAGGGGAAGAGCGTGGCGATCCGTCGCTACAACGCCGAGGGCGATCTCGCGCAGGCCAACGCGATCGCCCGGGAGATCGTCGGCGGCCCGTTCGACATGGCTCTGACGTCGAGCACCCCGTCGCTTCAGGCCTTGGCCACGGCGAACGAGCGGGGACGTCCCGCCGGCCACCGGCTCGTGCACGTCTTCGCGGCCGTCGCCGACCCATGGTCGGCGGGCGTGGGGCTCGACCGCAGCGTCCCGCTCGTCCATCCGCCGCACCTCGTCGGCTACGGCAGTCTCTCGCCCGTCGAGGCGACGTTCCGCCTGCTGCTCGCGATCAGGCCCGGCGTGGCCCGGGTGGGCGTGGCCCACAACCCCGCGGAGAGCAACTCCCGGCGGTTCATGGAGCTCACCCGCGCGACGTGCGCCGCCCGCGGCCTGACGCTGCTCGAGGCTGCCGTCGAGAACTCGTCAGGAGTGGTCGAGGCGGTGCAGTCGACGATCTCCCGGGGGGCGGAGGTGATCTTCGTGCCGGGCGACACGACCGTCGTGAGCGTGGTCGAGTCGGTGGTCGCCACCGCGGCGAAGTCGGGCGTCCCGGTCTTCTCCGTGACGCCGGGAAAGCCCGACCGCGGCACGCTCTTCGACGTCGGCTACGACTTCCGCGAGGTCGGACTGCTCGCGGGCCGGGTGGCCGGCGACGTGCTCGCGGGCACGGATCCCGCGACGATCCCCATCGGCGAGACGTCCAAGGCGATTCCGCCCCGGCTCACCGTGAATCTCGCGGCGCCCGGCTACGACCGCACCGTGTGGCGGGTTCCCGACGCCATCCTGCGGCAGGCGAAGGTGGTGATCGGCCCCGACGGCCGACGCGACCAGCCCGACGCCATGATGGAGGGACCGTTCGACGAGCCCCACGATCCGGCGGCGGGGACGGCTCGATGACCGTTCCGCCGCGGCCCCGCGGCTCTCTCGACGGCTACACGCTCGCCGCGCGGCGACGGCGGCGGACGGCCAGAAGCGCCGCAGCTGCGATGCCACCCACGACCGACACCGCGGGCTCGGGCACGGCGGCCACGCCGGCCGCCCCCGATGCGGCGTTGTAGTTGCCCGCGTCGTAGAGGCCGGTGGCGAAGAAGTCGGCGGCGTCGAGGATGTCGACGATGCCGTCGTAGCTGAAGTCGCCCTCCAGCCAGGTCGCCGGCGAGCCCGTGTCGAACTTGGCGAACGCCAGGAAGTTCGACGCGTCGAGGATGTCGATCGACCAGTCGAGGTTCGTGTCGCCCGGGGCCGCGTAGGCGGCCGTCAGCGAGCCGTCGCCGTTGTCGAGCCAGCCCACCGCCCGCGGGGCGCTCAGGGCGATGTCGGCGGCCGCGGTGCTCGAGGTGATCCCGCTCGTGCCGGTCCAGGTGCCGTCGCCCCGGCCCTCGAGCAGCTCGGCCACGAGCTGGGGGGCCGTCATGCCGCCCAGGATCGTGAGGCCGCCGCTGGTCACGTCGAGCAGGCCGTTGCCGGTGGCCAGGTCGAGGCTGGCCACGCTCGTCATGGTCTGCGGGGTCACC
>CAIKWU010000031.1 GCA_903831155.1 uncultured Planctomycetaceae bacterium
CGGCAGCCGCGGGCACGGCCGGTGGCGGGGCGGCGGGCTGCGTGGGCGGCGGTTCGATCGTGCGGAACCAGAGCTCGAGCCGCTCCGTTCGCGCCGCCACCTCCTCGGCGTCGGCCTCCACCATGCCGCGGGCGAGCAGCCGCGACGGCTTCACCCCCGACAGATCGGGACCGGCCGCGGGCTTCGCCGCATCGCCGGGGGGCCGCTTCACCATGTCGAGCCAGAGGTGCATCTCGGCGGCGGAGAGCCGCCCCTGCCCCTCGACGGTCACGTCCGAATCACCGGCGAGCGACACCACATGGCCGTCGCCGTCGGGCCGCATCCGCAGCCACTGCTGCCAGCGGGCCCGGGCCGGAGGCGAGTTGTCGGAGCGAACGCGGAGCCAGCCGGGCCCCACGGCCATCAGCGAGCCGGGATCGCCGGGCGGGCCCGGGCAGTAGTCGATCTTGCGGGCCTCCATCTCGGTGTCCTCGGCGACGAACGACACGGGATCCTCGCCGTCGAGCAGGATCCGCCGCGTGGCGATCTCGTAGCCGAGTCGCGCGGCCCGCGCCTCGAGCCGCGCCCCCGTCGCCCGCGCCACGACGGGCGCCCCCTTGGCCTGGATCTCCACCGGCTCGAGGCCGCCGCGGCCGGCACCGTCCGCGGCATCGCCCCGCTGCTTCCGGGCGAGCACGATCGCGAGCAGATCGCAGGAGAGCTGCTCCGTCTGCCCCTCCGACGCGGCCCGGACCACGTCGACGTTGTCCTCGAGCGTGATCACGTTGGCCGACACGTTCATGCACAGCGCACCGCGGCAGCTGACGAGCACCGGCGGCTGCGGCGCCGCCTCCTGATGGGCCTGCGGCGGCTCCGCTCGGGCCGGCTGCCGGCCGGCGGCCCCCGGCAGCATGCCGCCGGCGAGCCCCTCGATCCGCATCCGCACGTCGCGGTCGAGCCGGATCGAATCGACGCCGCCGATGTTGGGTCCCTTGTCGGCCGGTCCGTTGCCCGCCTGCCGCGCTCCCGCGTTGCCGGGCCGCGGCTTGAGCCGGGCGACGAGGCCGCGGCCGCTGCCGCTCGAGCGGCCGTAGCGGAACTGCACCATCTCGCCGGTCCGGACCTCGAGTTCGTCGAGTTCGATGTCGCGGGTGACGATCTCCACGTCGTCCTCTGCCTCGGGCGACGTGGGCGTGCCACGGATCGTCACCTGGCCGCGAAGACTGCCGCCGACGAGCTTCGCGAGCCGGCCCTGCTTGAGGTCGAGGGGCTCGTCGAACTCGAGCACCGCCCCCTGCGGCGCGCGGAGCACGATCGTGCGGCCAGGGGGGCCGTCGGCCGCCACGCGATTGCGGTCGGGCAGCACCACGAGCGTGCAGGGCACGAGGTTGACCCGGCCGTCGGGCAACGAGTGGTAGTCCTTGAAGAGCAGCCGCATCTGGCGGCTCTCGAGCATGATGGGATTCTCCCGCTCCCACGACCCCGGCGGGAAGATGTCGCCGAGGGCCGCGAGCCGCTGGTCGGCGCGGGCCCGGATGGCCGCCGCCTCCTCGGGTGTCATCTCGTGGTCGGTGGCCGGATCCCGCACCCTGGGCTCGACGATCGGCACCACGGTGAGCCGGTAGAAGCCCGCCGCCGCCAGCACGACGAGAAACACCCGCAGCGTGCGTCCGAGTCGATGTTCCATCGCCGTCTCACCGCCGTGGCGCGTCAGGTCCGCGAAGCCGCATAGCGGGAGACGACGGCATCCCAGCCGCCCCGCGCCCTGAGCATCCGCTCGATCAGTTCACGGACGGCGCCGCGGCCTCCGGGGAGCCCCGTCACCACATCCGCAGCCCGCCGCAGGTCGTCGCACGCGTCGGCGACGGCCGCCCCCACGCCGCACCGCACCACCACCGGCAGATCGGGCAGGTCGTCACCGAGAAACGCCGCCTCCTCCCACGACAGGCCGCAGCTCCGGATCACCTCCTCGGCGACGGCGAGCTTGTCGTCGACCCCCTGCCGCACGATCCCGATGCCGAGCTCTGCGGCCCGCAGCTCCACCACGCGGCTCGTCCGGCCGGTGACGATGCCCGCCGCCAGCCCGGCCCGCTGCCACGCACGAAGCGCGAGGCCGTCGCGGATGTGAAACGTCTTCGACTCGACGCCCTGGTTGTCGATGGTCACGCCCCCGTCCGTGAGCACGCCGTCCACGTCGAGCAGCAGGAGCTGCACGCGGGCGAGGCGGCGGTCGAGATCGGTTGGGTCGGGCATGGGGGTGGATCCGCTGATGGACACGAGGGCGTCAGGCCGCCGCCTGCCGCGGTGCGGCGAGCAGTTCCGGGGGCACGAGGCCGACGAGATCGACGATGTCGACGAGGCCGACCGGACGCTCGGCGGCGTCGAGCACCGGCAGTTCGCTGAGCCGGCGGGACTCCAGGATCCCGATTGCATCGCGGAGGCGGGTGCCGACGGGGAGGGTGGTGGGCCGGCAGGTCATCACGGTGCCGATCGGCTCGTCGAGGGCCGAGTCGTGCCGCCGCTCGAAGAGCCTCGCGAGATCGCTGTCGGTGAAGATGCCGGCGAGCGAGCCGCCGTCGTCGAGGATCATCACGGCACCCGTGCGGCGGGCGGGGAGCGGCCGGGCGAAAACCTCGCGGACCGTGTCGGTCGGGCTCGCGAGCCGGCACTCGGCCAGCGGCCGCATCACGTCCTCGACGAGCATCAGCTGCCGGCCGAGGCTGCCGCCCGGATGGCGGGCGGCGAAGTCCTCGGCGGTGAACTGCCGCAGGCTGCTGGTGACGAGGGCGAGTGCGTCGCCGAGGGCGAGCATCAGCGACGTGCTCGTGCTCGGTGCGAGGCCGAGGGCGCAGGCCTCCCGCAGGGCGCCCGTGGCCACGACCACGCTGGCGGCGCGGCCGAGCGCGCTTTCGGCGCGGCCGGTGAGGGCCACGATCGCCACGCGGCGGGCGGCGAGGTGCGGCAGGAGCCTGGTGATCTCCTCCGTCTCGCCCGACTGCGAGAGCGCGAGCACCACGTCGTCGCCGCGGATCGCGCCGAGATCGCCGTGCATCGCCTCGGCGGGATGGAGGAAGTGGCTCGGCGTGCCGGTGGAGGCGAGCGTCGCGGAGATCTTCCGCGCCACGAGCCCGGCCTTGCCGATGCCCGTCACCACCACGCTGCCGGTGCACTCCAGGAGGAGTCGCACGCCGCGGCAGAAGGAGGCGTCGAGCGCGTCGGCGGCGCGGAGCACCGCCTCGCCCTCGGCGCGGAGGATCTCACGGCCGTGGTCGAGAATCCGTTCGTCGGGCGCGTCGTCCATGGGCACACCGCGGGCGGGGAATCCGCGCGGAGCTCCCGCGCAGGGGCGGGATGGTAGGCAGACGGCGCAAGCCACGCAACGCGTTTTTCACCCGACTTTTCGGGCGAAAGCCCGCCGCGTCAGCCGCCGGCGTAGCGCTTCGCCATGTCCGCCAGCGTGATGCACTTGATCCTGCCGGCGTTGCCGGCCTGACCGAACTGCACCATCCGCTCCGCGCACACCTTCTTCATGGCCTCGCGGGAGGGCTTCAGGTAGTCGCGGGGGTCGAACTTCTCGGGCGTCTCGGCGAGCACCTTGCGGATCGCGCCGGTGATCGCCATCCGGCAGTCGGTGTCGACGTTGATCTTCCGCACGCCGTGCTTGATCCCCTTCTGGATCTCCTCGACCGGCACGCCCCAGGTCTGCGGCATCTTCCCGCCGAACTTGTTGATGATGTCCTGGAGATCCTGCGGCACGCTCGACGAGCCGTGCATCACGAGGTGGCAGTTGGGGAGCTTCGCATGGATCTCCTCGATCCGCTTCATGGCGAGCACGTCGCCGTCGGGCTTGCGGGTGAACTTGTAGGCCCCGTGGCTCGTGCCGATCGCCACGGCGAGGGCGTCCACGCCCGTGGCCGCCACGAACCGCGCCGCCTCGTCGGGGTCGGTGAGCAGCTGGTCGTGCGAGAGCTTGCCGGTGGCGCCGTGGCCGTCCTCGGCCTCGCCCTCGCCGCTCTCCAGCGACCCCAGGCAGCCGAGCTCACCCTCGACCGACACGCCCTGCCGGTGGGCGAGCGTGACCACTTCCTTCGTGACCTTCACGTTGTAGTCGAAGTCGGCCGGGCTCTTGCCGTCTTCCTTGAGCGAGCCGTCCATCATCACGCTCGTGAAGCCGTTGTCGATCGCGCTCTGGCAGGTGGCCGGCGAGTTGCCGTGGTCCTGGTGCATGGCGATCGGGATGCTCGGGTAGAGCTCGGCCGCGGCGAGCATCAGGTGCCGCAGGTAGTTGTCCTGCGAGTAGCTGCGGGCGCCCCGCGACGCCTGCACGATCACCGGCGAGTCGGTCTCCTTCGCCGCCTCCATGATCGACTGGATCTGCTCCATGTTGTTGACGTTGAACGCGGCGAGGCCGTAGCCGTGTTCGGCGGCGTGGTCGAGCAGGATCCGCATGGGGACGAGGGGCATCTGAGGATCTCCGAGGCGGGTGTGGCGGGGGCCGTCGGGCCGACGGCGGCGGCGATCATACGGCAAACGCGCGCGTGATAGAATCCCCGCAGCCGTCTGCCCGAACCCGGGATTCCTGCCGTCCCATGGATCTGCGTCCCGCCACCGATCCCCTTCGCGGGTTCCTCTACGTGACCGGCGGCTGGGCCTGCCTGGGGCTCGCGGTGCTCGGGGCCGTGCTGCCCTTCGTGCCGACCACGCCGTTCGTGCTGCTGGCGAGCTGGTGCTTCTACCGGGGCTCACCCCGCATCCATGCCTGGCTGCACCGCTCGAGGATGTTCGGCCCCACGCTCGACGACTGGCAGCACTACCACGGCATCCGCCGGTCGCTCAAGCACCGGGCGATCGTGATGGTGCTGACGGTGGTGGCGGTGAGCCTGTTCCTCAACAGCCTCACGTGGTGGCTGCGGTGGGTGTTCCTCGCCGCCGTGGCCTACGGGCTCTACGTGATCTGGTCGGTGCCCACGCTGCCCGACGACGCACCGAAGGCGCCGCGCACGCTCAGCGAGTGACGCGGCCCTCGGTCGCGACCACGGTGGTGGTCGATTCCGGAACACGATCCGCCTCGAGGTCGGCCACCAGATCCTGGAGATCGACCGGCTTCACGGCGAACTGGCCGAGGTACGGCCGCGTGTAGGCGAAGAGCACCACGAAGCAGCAGCTGATGCCCACGGCCACCATGCCGAGCGCCATCCGTCGGGCCCGCCGCGATTCCGCGTGGATCAGCCCCACGCCGAGGAGCGTGAGGATCGCGAGCACGCCGACGATGCCCCAGCGGGCCGGGGGCGGCCGCGTGGCGGCGATCCGCAGCCGTGTCTCGCGGGCGGTGGCGGCCTGCTTGTAGAGGTCGTGGAGTTCGCTGCGGAGCGAGTCGTCCGGCGTCGCCTGGATCGCCGCCCGGAGTTCGCGGATCGGATCGGCGGCCACCCGGGGCGCGAGCAGGTGGGCGAGTTGCGGCCATTCTTCGTTCACGATGAAGCTGACCGTGTCGCGGAGCGCCGTCCGCACGCCCGCGACATCCTCGGGCTGCTCGTCGTCGATCGACTCGGACATCTCGCGATACGCCGCCGCCTCGGTGCGGGCCGACTCCTCGGCGAGGCTGTGCTGCTCCCACACGGGGATCGCGATGAACGAGATCAGGAGGCCGAAGGCGAGGCCGATCTGGGCCGGCACTTCGGCCTCCATGTGGCCGAGTTTCTGGCCCTTGCGGCCGGCGATCCAGGGCACGAGGAAGCGGTGCACGGCGTAGGCCAGCGCGCCCCAGTAGGCCAGCAGGCTGAGCACCATGAGCGGCAGGGGCAGCGCGAGAAAGGTGTCGAAAAACACCGGCAGTCGCGTGATCATGGCACTACCTCCGGGGTGGGCGGGGGGCGGAGGGTAGGGATCGGCAAGCCCGCCATAAAGACCGGTTTGCCCACGCGATCGCGTGCATCCCGGCGCAAGGCCGGCCGCCACGGCGGCGTCTGACGCGTGCCGCTCGCACGGAGGCGACATCGTCCGGGCTCGGGCCCGCGGGAACAGCCCGCGACCCGAGCCCGGCGGCTTTTCTGGCGGCCGGGGCGGAGGACGGTCAGGGCAGCTCATCTCGTTCATCCGCATCGTTCGAGATATCACGTCTCAGTCGGGCCGCTTGCCACGAGCGAGCAGAGCACCCGACAATCGGGATATGAGTGATGCCATCGGCTTCTACCGATCTTTTCAGAGCATGGTGCGCGAGCGGTCGATCAAGGCCACGCTCACCTCGGGTATGGCGTGCGTGGAGTATGGACTCCAGCAGAATACAAAGGACACCGACTGGATCCTCGATCCGGATGGCATCAGCCGGCTGGTGGCGCTCTTCGGCGAACTTGAGCGGGGTATCAGCGGACGCAACTGGCGGGTGACGTATCGCGGCCTCTTCGGTGCGCCGCTTGACCGTGAGTATTTGGCCGGGGGCTGGACGAGCCATCTCGCGGCCTTCGAGGGGCCCGACTCAGCGGAGCGCCACCTCGACTTCTTCGGCCGGGCTCCTCGGCTCGGCCCCACCTGGAAGAGCTGCGTTGATGGGGGCATCGCCAGCCGCGACGTCGTGGCCAGAATGAAGAAGACCGATCGGCCCAAGGATTGGCCGCTGGTCAACGGACTGGCCCTGCAGGCCTATTTCGACGGTGAGCCCGGATCCGTGCTGCACCTGCGGGAACCATCCGTCCTGAAGGAGGCCTGGGATCGCACACCCCCGAATCTCCGCGAGCCTTTCGCCCGCGAACGGCCGCTGCTGGGCAGCTTATCCGCATGCAGCGACGCAGAGTTGGACCGGCTCCTGCTGGTGGAGCAACTCCTGTGGCAGTGCGTCAATCGCGAACGATACCTCGTGTATCAGCAGGCCTGGAAAGCCTTCTATCGCGACTGGCAACGGGATCGCATCGGCGAGTGGCCCACCTCCGAGCCCTTCCTCCAGCAGCATCACCGGGTCTGCGAGGCTGTGCAGGTCCACGCTCTCCCGCCCGCGCCACTGGCCAGTGACGTGACGAGGAGCGAGGTCTTCGACCGCGGTCGCGACCGGGTTGCGTCGCTGGCAGCGGCGACACAGCAGGAACTCGACCGCGTGGCGATGCCGTTGGATACAATCCTTCCATGACTCCGGCCGACCACCTCTCCGACCGCTCGTCCTCCGGCGACTCTGCTGCGATGGCAGAGCAGCAGCATCGGCCGGGAGACCACGTGTATCCCGAACTGTATTACGAGATTCTCGCCCGCGACCTCGGCGAAGAGCGGGCCGGCTGGGCGCGGCTTCCTTACGAGGCGCGGATGCGGGAACTGGCGTGGTATCACGCCCACTTCGACACGCCCGACGACCTCTCGGCATGGCCGGCGGAACTCGATGGCGGCGTCGATCGGCCCTGAGCCGGTCCGTTACGCCTCGACCGACGCGGCCGGCTCGGGCAACCAGTGCGTGAGGATCGCGCCCACGAGCGCGTAGGCCCCGGCCACGGCGGCGCCCGCCAGGGCGATACGCACGGGATCGGGAGGAGTGGCGGCGGAGAGCGTGAGCGTGATCCAGGCCGCGGCGGTGCCGAGCACGCGGCCGCCAATGTTGGCCGCGAAGCTCTCCCCCGTGCCGCGGAGATGCGTGGGGAACACGAGCGGGATGTAGTTGCCCCAGAAGGAGAACTGCGACACCGTGAACAGGCCGGCCACGAAGATGCCGGCCTTGATCAGCGGCAGCGAGCCGGCGGTCGTGAGCTGCGTGGAGATCCACCAGAAGAGCGCGGGCACGATCAGGAGCGCGGGCCACTGGAAGAGCCGCAGCAGCGACCGGCGGCTCGCGATCCGCACCGCCGCGAAGGCCAGGAGCACCCGGCCCACGAGGCCGCCGATCTCCTGCCAGATGGTGACCGTGGCCACGGCCTCGTCGGTGGCGTTGCCCGCGATCGCCTTGAGCCGGCCAGGCGGCGGCGCAGGCTTGCCCGCCTTCTCCGCGGCGGCCACGGCCTCCTCCTGCGCCGCCTTCGCCGTCGCCAGGATCGCCGCGTGGCCCTTCGGACCG
>CAIKWU010000032.1 GCA_903831155.1 uncultured Planctomycetaceae bacterium
GGCGCGGGCCTCGCCAAGCGTCTTTCGCCACAACTCCTTACCGGCGCGATCGAGGCAGATCACGGCGTCTTTGTCGTCGATGGTGCAGGTGACGATGAGCCGCTCGCCCCAAACCGCCGGCGTGCTGGCGCCGAGCCCGGGCAGCGGCACCTACCAGAGCACGTGCTGCTCAGGGCCCCACTCCGACACGTAGCCACCGCCCGCTGCCGCGCCGTCGAGCGCGGGCCCGCGCCAGTTGGGCCAGTTGTCGGCGACGGCCGTGACGGTCGTCGCCATCATCAGTCCCACGACTCCTGCCCGTCCGCTCGATCGCCGCATCGACATGCCTCCTCATCCACTTGGTTGCGAGGGCTAGTCTACCCGCCTGCCGCCGCGGGCTTCCGCTTCGGCGGCAGGCCGTCAGGACCAAAGGGATCCACCGGATCGGGATTGGGTGTGGGCATGGCGGCGCCAACCTCCCGCCGCCAGGCCTCGAGTCGAGACCGCAGTTCGGCGGCGCGCTCCGGACGTTCGGCCGCGAGATCCCGCTGCTCCCCCTCGTCGGCGGCAAGGTCGAAGAGTTCCACCCGGCCGCCCTCGAGGTGCTCGACGATCTTCTCGCGACGGCCGTCCGGTGAGTCGCCGGCGAGCAGCGCCGCCGCGGGCCGCCCCCCTTGATTGGAATAGTGCGGGTAGTGCCAGACGAGGTCGCGGGCGGGAATCGCCCCGGTCCCCGAAAGCAGTGGTCGCAGGCTCGTGCCGTCGAGTATCTCGCCGGCCGGCGGCGGGCAACCCCCGAGATCGACGAGCGTGGCAGCGATGTCAAGCGTGGTCACCGGCACCTCGCACCGCAAACCCGGCTTCACGGTGCTGGGCCAGCGGATGAGGAGTGGCACGCGGATGCCCCCTTCGTAGAGATAGCCCTTACCGGCGCGAAGCGGGAGGTTCGACGTCGGCGCACCCTCAGCCGTCGACAGGCCGCCGTTGTCGCTCGTGAATACCACGAGCGTGTTGTCGACGAGATCCTGCTCCTCGAGGGCGACGAGCACGGTTGATACCGCCTCGTCCATCTCGTCGATCATGGCGGCATAGACGGGGTGATCCTGCACCGCCCGAGCCGTCCGGTCGCCTTCGGGAACCTCCCGGGGATCTGCACCCGGCAGCGCCGCGGCGCGGCGCTGCTCCTCGGCGACAAGTTCGGCTGTCGACCGCAGCGGAACGTGCACGGAGTGCAGCGGTAGGTAGCAGAAAAAGGGACGACCACGGTTGGCAGCGATGAACGCCGTTGCCTGCCGGGCAATCGCGCGGGCGTGGTGCGGATCGTCATCGGGACCCTGCGCTGGATTGACGTCGATCGAGCCGGAGGCCTCGTACCCGTGCGACGGCACGTCCGCCGGCGGCCCGAGGTGCCATTTGCCAAAGACCCCGGTGGTGTAGCCTGCCGCCTTGAGCCGCTCCGCGACCGTAGTCTCATCAGCAGGCAGTCCCCGGAGGTATTCGGCCGGGAGCAGCGATCCGCGCCGTTCGCCGCCGATGTAGTTCGTGATCCCGACGCGAGCCGGGAACTTTCCCGTTATCAGGGCTGCGCGGGTCGGCGAGCAGACGGGTGCGGCAGCATAGGCCTGCGTGAACGTCATCCCGGCGGCAGCGAGGGCGTCAATCGCAGGCGTACGGTAGAACGTGCTTCCTGTGCAGCCGAGATCCCGGGCGCCGAGATCGTCGGCCAGAAACACGAGAAGGTTCGGCTTTCGTGGCACGGCCGACGTCGATACCGGTTCGGGCTTCGGCACGCCCGGATCCCACCAGCGGTCGAGCTCGGCCCGCAACCGCGCCACCACATCCGGATGCTCTCCGGCAACGTTCGTTCGCTCGTCCGGATCGGCGATGACGTCGAAGAGTTCCGGCTCACCGCGTTCAAAGTTCTCCCGCGACGCGTCGTCGACGTGTCGCCCCTGCCACGCAGGAAACTGCTTTCCGGGAGCCGGCGGTGCCGGCACGATCAGCTTCCAGCGATCCTGCACCATCCACCGCCAGAGCAGGCTCGTCGTCGGATCGTCGAGGTCGACGATCGTGTGCGTGTAACACTCACCAAACACCTCCGTGCGGGCTGCGGTCGCCACCTCGTCCAGCAGGTTTACTCCCGGCAGCCCGACCGGCGACTCGACCCCGCATGCCTCGAGCACCGTCGGGGCGATGTCGATGGTGCTGGCAAGGGCCTGGCTCGTTCGCGGAGCAATCGTGCCCGGCCGGCGGAACATGATCGGCGTCCGCAGGCCGCCATCGTAGGGGGAGAGCTTCGACCGCGGGGCAAACCGCTTCGACTGGGCATCCTGGATCCAGCCGTTGTCGGTGACATACACCACGAGCGTGTCACGGGAGAGCCCTTCGCGGTCGAGATGGTCGAGCAGGTCGCCGACAGTGCGATCGAACCGCTCGACGTTGCCCCAGTAGCGAGCGACGTGGACGCTGTCGGTCTTCGACGAGTAGTGATCGACGAGTTCCTGCGGTGGATCGTGCGGATCGTGGGGCAGCATCGGGGCGTACCAGACGAAGAATGGCGTGCCGGCGGTGCGGCAGCGGCCGACGAAGTCATAGATCGGTTGCATGGTGCCACGGCCGATGGCGAGCCCCTCGTCACCGTGCCGCTCACCCTTCGTCATCCCCTCGTCGAAGCCGCCGCGGGAAAAGTCCCCTTGCCACCACTTACCGGTCTGGAGGCTTTTGTAGCCGGCAGGGGCGAGCAGTCGCGGCAGCGTGGGCCACTCGTCGAGGTGGCGGTTCATCCGCTCGCGACCGGCGATGAACGCCTTGGTGCCCTGTGGGCTCTGCCGAGGGCTGCCCGGCGTGTCGGGCGGATCATTGCCGACGATCCTGTGTTCGTGCGGATAACGGCCCGTGATGATCGACGCCAGGCTCGGGCAGCAGAGGCTGCTCGTCACATAGCCCCGCGGAAAAACGAGGCTCTCCCGGGCGAGTCGGTCGAGGTTCGGCGTCCGCAGGTGCTCGTGACCCATGAAGCCGTAGTCGTGCCAGTGCTGATCGTCGGCGACGATCAAGACCACGTTGGGACGGGATGGCTGGTCGCCGCCAGCTGCGGCCACGATCCCACTCGTCCCCAGGGCTACGACCGCCGCCGCGATCCATCTCCTGATTCCCATTGTCGTAGACCCCATGCGCGACACCACGGCCGACAGCCTTGTCGGCACCCCGTCCAGGGACGAGATTGAGACAGTATGCGGGCAACGACGGCCGACTGCATCACCCCTGAGTTCACCCCGGAGACGCTCCACTATGGCCGGCATGCGATCGCTGGCGGCGGCGCTCCTGCTGGCCTTCGCGGCCGCGGATGTGGGGGCGGTCGATCCAAACCCAAACGTGATCGTCGTGCTCGTCGACGACATGGGCTGGAAGGACCTTTCCTGCCAGGGGAGCGACTTCTACGAGACACCGGAGATCGACCGGCTGGCCGCCTCGGGCATGCGGTTCACGACAGCGTACTCCGCCTGCACCGTCTGCTCGCCGACCCGAGCGGCAATCATGACCGGCCAGTATCCGGCACGGCTGCACCTCACCGACTGGATCACCGGACACCATCGACCGCACGCGAAGCTGCAGCCCCCTGACTGGACCAAGCACCTGCCGCTCGAGGTGGTGACGGTCGCAGAGCGGCTCAAGGCCAAGGGCTACGCAACCGCGTCGATCGGCAAGTGGCACCTTGGAGGCAAAGAGCAGTCCCCAGAAGATCAGGGATTCGATGTGAACCTGGGCGGCACCGCCAAAGGTCAGCCTCCGAGCTACTTCTCGCCTTACCGGATTTCCACGCTCTCAGACGGCCCCAAGGGGGAGTACCTCACTGACCGCGAGGCCGCTGAGGCCGTTGCCTTCATCGAGTCCCACCGCGACCGGTCGTTCTTCCTCTACCTCACGCACCACGGCGTGCACACGCCGCTTCAAGCGAAGCCGGGGGTGGCGGCTGGCTACGCAGCAAAGCGGCCTGGCATCCCAGCAACACTCGCCACCTACGCGGCGATGGTCGAGAGCGTCGATGATGCGATGGGGAAAATCCTCGACACCCTCGATCGACTCGGCATCCGAGACCGCACCGCGATCTTCTTCACAAGCGACAACGGCGGCCAGGCGTCGATCACCGACATGCTGCCGCTCCGCGCAGGCAAGGGCTCGGCCTACGAAGGGGGCGTCCGTGTGCCGTTCATCATGTCGTGGCCTGAAGTCACCAAGCCAGGCAGCACGAGCGACGTGCCAGTGATCACGCCCGATATCCCGGCGACGATCCTCGACCTCACCGGAGCGGGGATCGAACCGGGTCAGCCGATCGACGGCCGAAGCCTCTCTCCGTTGCTCCGCGGCGACACGCTCGCCCGCGAGGCGCTCTACTGGCACTACCCGCACTACCATCCGGGCGGCGCCACGCCCCATTCGGCAATCCGGGCTGGGAACTGGCGGCTCGTTCACTTCTACGAGGACGACCGCGACGAACTCTACGACCTTGCAGCCGACCCCGGTGAGACTACCGACGTTGCAAAGGAGCGACCTGAGAAAACCGCGGACCTACGGCGGCGTCTCGACACCTGGCTCGCCGACGTCAGCGGCCAGTTGCCGACGCCGAACCCAGACGTCGATCCCGCCCGCGACCGGCCTTGAGGTGA
>CAIKWU010000033.1 GCA_903831155.1 uncultured Planctomycetaceae bacterium
GCCGCCGGCGCGAGGCGGCCGGAGAGTGTGATCGTGCTCGGCGAGGCCGGCTCGTCGAACACAGCCGTGTCACCGCCGTAGAAGACTCCGTCCGCTCCCGTCCAGTCGCCGGCCACGCCCTGCACCCAGGTGCCCGACGTGGTGGTCCACGTGAGCGTGCCGGTGGATCCTGCAGTGAACACGTACTTCTGATTTCCGGGATCGTCGGCGAGCACGCCCCGCCAGCCGACCGACAGGTTGCCTGGGTTGGTGACCGCGCCGCCGCCGTACGTGAACACATCGTAGGTCGTGCCGGGCACGGCGTTGGTGAGGAAACTCACGAGATTCGAGCCCGCGAACGTGGCCCCGTTGACCGTCATGCTCGTCGTCGCCGTGCCGCCGGCGAGGGCCAAGCCGCCGCCGCTGGCGAGGGTGAGCAGGCCCGTGGTGCTGCCCGTGCCGGAGAGGCTGGCACTCGCGGCCACCGTGATGGGCGACGTGAGCGAGCCGTTGAGATTCAGGCGGCCGGCGTTGACCTGCGTGGTGCCGGTGTAGGTGCTGGCCGCGGTGAGCGTGACCACCTGCGTGGTGGGAAGCACGCCGCCGACCCGGCCGAGCCGCACGAGGCCGGTGCCGGTCATCGTGTTGCCGACCGTCTGGGCGTTGGTCCAGCCGAAGCCGAGGATGCCGTTGTTCGTGATGGCAACGCTCGGATCGATCGACCCGAGCGTGCCGGCGGCGGTCGAGTTGAGCGTCGGACTCGCGTCGCCGCCGATTCGGACCGTGCCGTTGGGGTTGATCGTCATCGGGCCGGTGAACGTGTTCGACCCGGTGAGGACGAAGCCCTCCTGCGCTGTCATGGCAGCCAGCGAGTTGAATGCAAGCGGCGCCGTGCCCGAAATCACACCGGGCAGATTCATGTAGCGATTGTTGCCCGTGGAGTCGTTGGTGATCGTGCCGCCGCCACCGGTCACGATGATGGCGTTGGCGAAGTTCCAGTTGCCACTGCTCTGCGACATGATCCCGTTGTCGAGCGTGATCGTGCCCTGACCCCAGCCGTGGGTGCCGTTGCGGAGGCTGATCACCTTGCTGCCGCCCGAGATCGTCCAGTTGCCGGTGTAGGTGTCGTTGCCGTTGCCGGCGGTGAACGTGGTGCTGCCGGCATCGCCGACGTTCAGGTTCACGACGCCGCCGCCTATGACCGAAATGCTGCCCGAGCCCGAGAGCCGCTGGTTGGCCGAGTTCGACGTGCTGAAGAGCGTGAGCGTGCGGCCCGTGGCCACGTTCCATGTCTGGTTCGCGCCGACCGCGAGCGTGCCCGCCGTGTTCGCCGTCACGGCCGTCATCAGCGTGAGGTTCTGGGTGGCCGACGACATGTCGATGCCGGAGGTGCCGAGCGTGAGCGTCTGGCCTGCGGTGGCGTAGCGGACGGCCACGGCACCGGCCGGGTTGGCGATTCGCACTCCGGCCCAACTCAGGCTCGTCCCGGTGCTCACCGTGTTGGCGGCCGTCACGGTGGAGTTCCACACGGCCACGTCACCACTCGTGGGGGCCGTGCCGCTGGCCCAGCTCGCACCCTGATTGAGGTCGGTGGTGTTGTTGGCCTTGATGACGTCGGCCGCCTGGACGGGGCCGGCCGCCGCGAGAAGCGACGCGACCACAAGCCCCAGAACTGCCCTCGCGAACCCACGGCGAATCATTTGAATCATGACAGCACCCTTCCCTCGACAAGCGACCACCGGGCCAACACCTCGTGCTCCTTCAACCCACCGCCGCATCATGTTATAGCAAGGCGTCGTCCGGCACCGCCCCCGGACTGGGGGTCGGCGGGGGGCTCAGGCTGTGCGGCCGGGCCGGCGACGAAGCATCCGGGCCGCGGCCGCCAGAGCCAGGCCGCCGGCCACTGGAGCGACCGGCTCCGGCACGACGATGAACTCCGTGACGCCACCGGTGACCGTGCCCGACGCGAAGTTGGCGGTGTCGGCGACGGTGGTGCGGGTGATCGAGTAGCCGGCGTCGTAGTTCGCCAGCGAGTAATAGCCCTGGCCGTCGTAGGTCTTGTCGGTGCCGCCGCCGTTGCCGAGCACCCAGTAGTTGAAGGTGGCGTTGTCGACGCTCGCCGAGAAACTCGTGCTGCCATCGACGTAGAAGCCGCCGCGGAACACGTTGCCCGGGAGGATGCTGGCGAGGCCGAGATAGACGTCCACCACGTTGGCCGACGTCAGGTTGCTGGTGAAGGCCGTGCCGTCGGTGAGTTGCAGCACGTCGTTCACGCTGGCGGACGGGCTGGAATAGGTGGGCGAGCCGGTGCCCGTGAACTCGAACGAGAATCCCATGCCGGCGGTCGGATTGATGGCGGCGGCCGTCATGATGCCCGCGCTGTTGCCGGGCGTGATCCATCCGGCCCCGGCGAGCGCCGCCGCCACGCGGCCGGAGCCGTTGATGGAAGCACCAGGGGCCACCGTGACCCCGGACGTTCCGGCGAGGGTGCCGTTCACGATCAGGGCTCCGGCATTCACGCTCGTGGGCCCCGTGTAGGTGCAGTTTCCCGTCAGCGTCAGGGTGCCCGAGTTCAACTTCTCCAGAGACCCGCTCCCCGACATCGGTCCTGAAAATATCTGGTTCGCCGTGGTGGCGATCAGCAGCGCAGAGTCGTTCGTGATCGCGCCGCTGTACGTTCCGCTCCCGAGCAGACCCGCATCGCCCAACCGGAGCGTGCCCGACGAAATTGTCAGAGGCCCTGTGTGCGTGCTGGTTCCGGTGAGAACCAACGTCTCACCTGAAATCTTCGTGAACGTCCCCGAGCCCGCCAACACGCCCGACAGTGTTGTCGTGTTTCCGGTGCTGCCACTCCACGTGAAGGCACCGCCGTTGCCGATGCTGATGCCCACGCCCGAGGAGTTCCCACTGCCGGAAAAGAAGGCGCTGCCCGAACCGCTCGCTCCGACCGTGATCGTGGAGCCTGCCCCGCCGACTGCATTTGCGTTTGCAAAACGAACGTCGCCGTTCCCTGTGCCGGAGAAGTTCCAGTTCAACACTCCGGACGAGTTGGGGCCGCTCACCGTCATCTGGCCCGCCCCGGCCTTCGTCACGGTTCCAGCCCCTGAGATGGTGTTGCTGACGGTGATGGTGTCGGAGCGGTTGAACGCCAACTCCGCTCCGGGTGTCAGGATGATCGCGGTGGTGTTCGCAATCGTGCCGCTGACACCCCCGCTCCCGATCTGCAGGGTGCCGGCCTCGATGGTCGTCGGTCCCGTGTAGGTGTTGTTGGCGGAGAGCACCCAGGTGCCCGTTCCGCGCTTCGTGAGCGACCCGCTTACTTGGGTGTAAGCGGTCGCAAGTTCGTTAGCCCCGGTGCCGCTGCCGCCGAGGAAGAGCGGGCGGTTCGTTGACGTGAAGCTGAACGCACCGTTGAAGAGCACCCGGCCGCCCACGGAGTTGGACTCGAGGCGGATACCGGCGCTCGAGTCACATTGCAGTGTCTTGCTCACGGTCTGGCTTGTCGAGCCGATATATCGCAGCGCTCCGCCGCTGCCAACTGACACGCCGGTCGTGTTCCGAAAACGGACTTGGTCCGCCGGGCCGAGATTCGCCGCTGTTTCGAACTCAATCGCACCGTTGTTGTTGCCCGACGTGAACCACAGATTGCCGGCGTCCACACTCGAGCCCGCCACACCGCCAAGGACACCGCCGCCGGTGACCCGCAGCGTGCCTTGGTTCACGGCCGTCGCACCGCTGTAGGCGTTCGCTCCAGTCAGCACCCAAGTGCCCGTACCGCTCTTCGTGAGCGATGTGATGTTCGCACCGCTCCCGCTGTCACCGACAGCCGAAGCGAGGGTGTTGGTACCGGCGTTGGAGCCACCCAGGGTCAGGGTCCGGGCACTCGCAACGCCACCCTGCAGGACACTGGCCGCGGTAAAAGTCACGGAACCTGACGTCGAGTTGTTGATGAGCATGGCATTTGCACGCATGTCGATGGCCCGATTGGTACTGCCGCTGGTGCTGCCGACATACGTGAGATTGGCACCGTTCACGACGATCGCGGTCGCACCACTCCCCAGCGAGGAGTTGCTGCCGCCATCGGCGAGTTTCGCGATCGTGGTATTCCCTCCGACCAGCGTCACCTGGCCGGAGAACGTGTTGGCGGTGTTGGCCAAGACAAGCGTGCCCGGCCCGCCATATTTGTTCAGCCCGCCCGCACCCGCAATGACGCCCGACAGGGTCATCACATTGGCGGCGCCCGCGGTGTTCAACGCGAGCGTCGAACTGCCGAGCGTGACGGCGCCGTCGATCGTCATCGCCCGCGACGTGATCCACGCCTGGGATGAGGCCACGACGATGTCGGCGCTAATGGCAAGGTTGCCGCCTGCGCCACTGTTCAGGACGATGCCGCTCGTCCCCGAATACGACCCATAATCGGTGTTGCCGTTGAGCGTGAGCGTGTTACCGGCGCTGATTCCCGCGCTGTAGTTGGGCGTGCCAGTGACGTTGTCGAGGCGGATCGCGCCGACCGAGAGATTGCCGCCCAACGCCCAGGTGCCGCTCGCCGCCTGGCTCGCGCCGCCGAACCAAAGCGTGTCGGTCGTACCGATCGACGACGGGTTCGTGGACCCCGCCTCCGTCGTCCACCACGTCGTCGTCTGGTTGAGCGAGTTCGCAGACGAGTTCTTGTAGTCCGTGGCAGCCGTTGCCAATCCGCTACCGGAGGCAACTGTCATCACCGCGATCGCGATGAACACACGAATCACCCGCACCCGCCGCGCTTTCATGGCAGCAACCGGTGCTTCCGCGACCGGCCCCTGAATCCTCCCCGCCTACCTCGTCAAGTTTATGAAACGGGGCATACGACCACAAGTTCTGGTGAACCGGCCGACAAAACGCCTCTCTGGGCCATGAACTCAGCGAGGGGCTGCCCGTGCCCCGAGAGCCGGGCTATGGGAGCAAGCGAAGCCACGATGGCGAAGCGCCGCGGACATGCAGTGAGCGACGGGCAGGATGCCCGGAGC
>CAIKWU010000034.1 GCA_903831155.1 uncultured Planctomycetaceae bacterium
GCCGCGCGGCCGTCTTTACGAGGTAGGGACCGAAGAGCTCCGCGAGCGGGTAGCGGCCGCGATGCTCGAAGAGCTTTCCGAGGGCCTCCTGCACCACGTCTTCGGCGAGGTGCCGGTCGCCGAGAAAGGCCGTGGCGAACCTGAGCACCCGCGGCCGATGGGCGTCGGCGAGCGCGGCGAAGGCGTCGGCCGTGAGCGGCGCGGCCGTGCGCCGCGAGGCGGGCGACGTGTGTTCGTGTCGTGTTCGCATCATGACGAGCCCCCTGTCCCGAGATCTCTTTAGATCGTAGCAGGTCAGTAGTCGCTCGCCGGAATCTCGCCATCGGCACGATGGCCGAGCTGGCGGAGCACGTCGGGCGAGATGTCTCGACTGATGCTCCGGATCGCCCCGTCGGCCAGGCCGGCCACCACGAGATTTCCCGCGTGGTCGCTGCCGAAGCCGCCAACGAAGAGTGGATCCTCCGGGGCAGGGTCGTCGTGGGAAAAACGTTTGTTCGGGTCGCGCTTCGGGAAGGGCGACGTGTTGCGGAGCGTGGCCCGGGTGCCCGAGGGCCAGCCGAGATCGCCTTCGCTGCCCCGCTTCTCGCTGATCAGTAGCGTATGGGAACTGCCGTCTAAGATGTCGGAGAAGCGGACCCGGCTGTCGAGGAAGAGCATGCCGTGGTTGTCGGCGTCGATCGGCGCCTCGACGTCGTGGTGGCAGCCGACGTAACTCGAGACGGCCACCCGCGGATCGCCGTTGGGTTGGTAGAAGGAACTGGCCGAGGACGACGGGCACTCGAGCACCGAGATCCCCGCGTCACGCACCCTAACATTCGACGCAGCGTAGACACCATCCTCCGGCGTGAACCTGTGGTCGAGCGAGTTTTCTTCCATGAAGGGCAGCAGCCGGATGATCCAGCCTACGTGCTTTCCCTCGGCCAGGTTTCGGATCGGTCCCGTGTCGCCGGTCACTCCGGGTGGAAACGCCTCGTAGGCAAACTCGTAGCTGTGGAGGGCCAGGCCGAGCTGGGCCACGTTGTTTTGACATTTGCACCGCCGCGCCGCCTCGCGGGCACTCTGCACGGCCGGCAGCAGAAGTCCGATCAGCGTGGCGATGATCGCGATCACGACAAGGAGCTCGACGAGGGTGAAGGCGCGGCTTGATTGCAGTCGACGACCGGCAGGAAGGTTTGGCATGTGGGCTGGGCTCATGGCCTGGGCTCCTTGGGGGGTGTTGGTGCGACGGATGGATGCGAAAGATCGCGGCTGCGGCGAATCGTCACCGGGCCTTCGAGCGGGTATTCGACGACGACCCGGATCACGGGCGGACTGGCGTCGGTGTCGCGGGCCAGCGTGACCCGCGCCGATCCCGCGCCCGTGAGCGATTCGGGTTCGAGCAGGATCACCTCGTTGCCGGCCTCGGGGCCGCCCGTGGCGAGGCGTGCGTGGGCCTTCGCCGTCGCCACCGCGAGCAGGCATTCCACCTGCCGCAGGTGCCGCTCCGCGCGAAGCGAGCGATGACCCATGGTGGTGGCGCGGAGCATCGACAGGGCAATCGCTGACGCCACCGCCATGCAGGCGAGCGCCAGCACCATCACGCTGCCGCGACGGTGGGGGCATGTGCTTTCACGAACGCGGCGGAGGAAGCGGCCGGTCATGGCGAGGCTCCTTGCTCACGACTCGACGTCGCGCCGGGCGGCACGGCTGCAGACACCTCGATCGCCACCTGCGGTTGGCGGCCATCAGCCGTGGAACTGCCGCTGAGCGTGACGAGCGAGCCCTCCTCAGAGGCCGTCCACGCGATCGGCCTTGAAAACACAAAGTCTTCGCGGCCCGGTGATCCAGGTGGTGACGCGACGGTCCGCACCAGGCCCCGCGGGTGCGGGCGATACGCGATGCGGCCGGTCGGGCCGAAGAGCACGACGAGCGGAGCATCCGCAACGGCGTTGCGTGAAACCATCGCGGAGGTCGATTCATGGATGTCCGTGCGAAACTGCCGCGCGAGTCGCAGGGCGGTGCGCTCGTCGGCCCGCGCCATCCTTGATCGTGACTCGAATCGGTAGCTGGTGTGGACGAGCGACATGGCCGTGCCCATCACTACCGTCGCGGCCGCCATCGCGGCGAGGAGTTCAAGCAAGGAGATTCCGCGGCGAAGCGCTCCGGGGGCGTGCCGGGGGCGAGGGGCTGCCCGCGCCCCATCGCCGGACACTCGCTGCGGGCATCCTGCCCTCCGCTCGCTCGATGCTGCTCTCGCTCCGCCATCGTGGCTCCGCTCGACCAGCAACGCCGGCTCTCTGCGCACGGGCAGCCCCTCGCTGAGTTCGTGCCCCACGTAGCACAGGTTTTCAACCTGTGCTCCACCAGTAGCGACCATGTCCCACCGCTCATGCGATTGGGCGTTCTGACTCTGCGTGTTCATCCTCATCGTGCCGCCCCCCTGCCCTGCCCCGCGGCGGCTGGCCACGTGACGAGCGTGAGCGGATGGTCGAGACGGCCGGGGGCGTTCCACCCGAGCCGGAGCGTGATCGTGGGGCCGAGCGGCGAGTCGCCTCGGACGGCGTCGAGCCGGGGATCGGGCAGGTGGCGGCTTGCGATGGGCGACAGGGCGAGGGCCGCGAGGTGGCGATCGAGGTCGCCAGCGGGCATGGCGGCGATCCGCTCGGCCTGGTTCGCCAGTTCCTCGAGCGCGATCCGCTCCCGCCGACACTCGGAGAGGAGCCGAGCCTGCCGCACGAAGAGGGGCGTGATCGAGGCGAGGGCCACGACCGTCAGCGACGACGCGGCCACCACCTCCAGCATGCTGAAGCCGCGGCGGCGAGCGAGTGATGGGTGTGAATGTGGTGCGGATGTCACGACACGCCTTCGATCATGGCGGATAGAAAACTGAACACGGCCAGCGCCTGGAGGAGCACGAACGCCCCCATCGCGAATGCCACGCACGGAGCGACGGCGTCGCCTGCAGCGATCAGGCGGCGGCGAGACCGGTCGCGGCGGGAGGCGGCGAGCCGTTCGAGAACGGCTGGGCGAGCGCCGCCGGCGGAGTCGATCGCGGCGGCCTCGGTGGCTGAGAGGATCCCAGCGTCGGCAAGGTGGCGACCCAGCGGCCCCGGAGCGGATGCCCGCCGCAAGCCGCGGGCGATCGTCGGATCGATCTGGCAGTCGGCCAGCACCGCGGCCGCCTCGGCGATCGGCCGACCACAGGCGTCGGCCACCGACAGGGCGTCGATCGCGGCCGTGATCCGCCGTTGGCGGGCGAACGGCCGCGTGAGCAGTCGCCACGCTGCGGGAAAGCACCGCAGCACGGCCACGGCCACGAGCAGTACGAAGGGGACGTACCAGACCAGCGAGGCCATCGCCACGATGTCCTGCCAATGCTCGAGCAGCCGCGGAGGCCCCATGTTGTAGTCGCTGAGGATCTTGGTGAACTGCGGATTGACTTTGAGTGCGATGAATCCGGCCACGGATAGGAAGACGACGACCATCACGGCGAGATAGCCGATCGCCAGCCGCAGCCCACGACGGGGCGCGGAATCGAGCAGGTCGTCGCCGGCGAGCGCGGCCTGCACGACCGGGCCGAGGACCCCGATGCGCTCGCCGAAGGCGAGGGCCGTGGCGTGGTCGTCCTGAAGGAGCCCCGGCACACGGACCGCCGCCTCCGAGGCGGTCGCGCCCTGTCGGAGGTGGCCCGCGGCCTGCACGAGCCGCGTGCCCTGGCAGCCGCGACTGTCCTCTGCCCAGGCGTCGAGGATCGTCGCGGCGGGCACGCCGGCGGCGGCCGATGCCGCGACCAGCCGGAGGACCGCGGCGCTCTCCGCCCGGGTAGCGAACGTGGACCACGACCGCCGCCACTCCCGGCGGAGGATTCGTTCGATGTTTGGGAATGCGTGCGTGGCCATAGGGGGCGTGCGGATCAGGAAAGATCGCTCACGAGCACGATGAGGGGCATGAACAGTGCGAGCGCGACGAGCCCGACGATCAGGCCCACGACGGCGATCAGCACCGGGCCGATCAGCCACTGGCCGAGGCTGAGCCGGCCTCGGGCTTGGTCGTCGTGGCAGTCGGCGATGGCGTCGAGCAGCACGGCCGCCGTGCGGGGGGCGAACTCGGTGGCAGCGGCCGCGGCGTAGCCCAGGGGGCGATGCGGCGCGGCCGGATCGACCTGACGCGCGGCCACCGCATGGCTGGCGAGGGTGAGGGCCTCGTCGGCCGGCACGTCGGCGGCGATCAGCCGGGCGAGCGTGCGGGTGAAGGCCGTCGCCGTGGCCGCGCTACGGGCCGACCAGCGGGTGGCCAGCCACCAGGGAAAGGCGATGACGCCGGCGGCGGCGAGCAGAGGCTGCCAGACGCTCGCCATGAAGGCGGGCAGCGCGAACACCAGTCGCGTGGTGCCCGCCACCTCCACGCCGAAATCCGCCGCAAGGTTCTGGAACTCCGGGATCACCGACAGCGTCAGCACAAAAAGGAGCCCGAAGGCGAGCGCCGTCACCGCTGCCAGATACCAGAGCAGCAGCCATACCCCGGTCTCGCCGGCCGCCGGCCGCGCGGCCGTCTGCAGGAGGCGGACGGCGAGCCGCGGGTCCCGGACCTGCGACGCGAAGAGCGGGATCCAGCAGCCGATCGACCGCGTGGCGGCGGCCGTGCCGGCGGCGACGTCGCCGCGATCGAGCGCATCGGCCATCCGCACCCAGGGCGTTCGCTCCCGCGGCGGAAGTTCGGTCGCCACGAGGCGGACGAAACCGGCGGAGTCACCGTGGCGGTCGAGGGCCGTGGCGACGTGCCGCTCGATCACGTCGGTGGTGCTCACGTGGCTCATGGCCCGCGCCCTCCGTCGACCATGCCACGCGGCGTTGCAAGAAAGTCGAGGAAACCCGCCATCGGCCGAAAGACCGACACGCCGTAGAGCAGGACGGCGACGCCAGCGATCAGGCAGCCCACCACGGGCACGAGGCCCCGCGTCCGCCGTCGGCGCCGTTCGTCGAGGCTCCGCTCGAACATCGCCACGGCCCAGAGTTGGCTGGCGCGGGCGTCGTCGTCGGCCGGCGACTCGGCGGAGGCGACGAGGCCCCCAGCCGCGGGTCGCTCGGCGAGGCCGAGGGCTGCGAGCAGGCTGGCCACGAGGCGGTGTTTCGTGGCGGTCGATCCCTCGCACGCGGTCAGTTCGGCGAGCAGGTCGCACTGCACAGCCGTGGTGAGGTGGCACGTGTCGCGGCGGCTCTCGCGAACGAGCCAGGCGACGAGCGCCACCACCGCGAGCCCACCGGCTCCCGCGATCGCGAGTTCAACTGGCCCGAGGCTCGGCCACGGCGATGGCAACGCCGCGGGAGGGGGTTCGAGAAACGAATTCTCGACGCCGCGAATCACAGGCCCGTTGGCAAGCGCCGACCAGACCAGGCCCACAAGCGCGAGCACGAACACGGCCGCCGGATAGATCACGGCGAGCCGGAGGCGGAGACGATCGTCGCGGAGCGTGGCAGCCGCCTCGTCGAGCACACCGAGCAGCGCCTGACCGTCGGCCCCGCGGTCGTTCGCGGCGGCGATCGCCTCGCGGACGCCCGGCAGGTCGGCCACGGACGCGGCCCGGCGGGTTCGTGGTTGCGGCATGGTGGTTTGGTGTGCGGATGCCGGGATGAACCGTCATCCCGGTAGAAAGGACGGAGCCGCCAGACAATCCTTTTTTCGTGCTTTTTCACGCAGCGTAGGTGCAGGTTTTCAACCTGCACTGGAAGCAGCGTCGGTCTCGATGCGCCGCAGGTTGAAAACCTGCGCTACAGAGGAGCACGTCGTAGCACGGGTTTTTGAACCTGTGCATGGTGGTTCACCGCAGCTCACCAACCTGCGGCTACGGATGTGGCATCC
>CAIKWU010000035.1 GCA_903831155.1 uncultured Planctomycetaceae bacterium
CTTGGACGACTGAGCCGGTCCCGCTCAGAGTTCCGAGACGCCGCCGTCCGCTTCCTTCATCGGCGGCTCGGCGCCGAACGGATCGGCGGCCTCCGGTGCAGCCTCGCCGCCCGGCGCGGGCAGATCGGCCGGCGCCTCGAGTGGCTGGGCGGGTTCGGTCGCCGGTTGCTCGACTGACGCCCCTGGCACGTCGGCGGGAGCAGTCTCCGGCACTTCGCGCGGCTGAAAGGGCCGGCCCGGCATCGGCGGGCGAACGGTCTCCGGCACGCGGTCGCGTAGCACCTCGGGTTCCGCCGATTCGACCCCGAGGTAGCGCAGCCGAGTGCGGCGGCGGTCGTCCTGAAGGGAGGCGACCCTTGCCTGAACGCGATACCGCTCGAGTTTCAGGCGATCGCACCCCTGCACCCGCTCGAGCGACTTGGCCACGCCCCACGAGCCCGTGTTGTCGGATTCCTTCTTGGAACCGGTGGAGAAATCAGCCTCGGCCTCGTCGAGTCGCCCCAGCTTCAGGGCCGCGAGTCCACGGAAATACCAGGCCCGGGGATCGGCGGTGCCCGCCTCGATCGCCTGGGAGAGAACCTCGTAGCTGCGGTCGAAATCGCCCGCAAAATAGGAATGCACCCCGCTGCCAAACGTGCTGGCGATCGCCTGCTCCTCGATGGCCCCGAGATCTGCCCGCACCTGCGGCAGCGCCACCGGCGTCACGAGCCCCGCCACCACGAGCCACACCCGGGCTCCGCAACGCCGCATCGCCATGTTCCTGACACTCCCGTCCTGCGAGGGGACTTTGAACCTGTTCCTCTCCGGTATCGGCCGATCATACCCTCGCGGCCGGACGTGCCCGCCATCGCCCGCACAACCGCCACCACCGCACCTCAGGACGGCCGCAAGGCTTGCCATCCGTGCCCATGGCCCCGGGCCTCGGCGTGCCGTCGAAAGGTGGTTTCTTTGAGGAACACGGCCGGCCTGACCAGCTGCATCATCAGGGGCTGGCCGGGCCAGCCGAAAGCCCCGAGCAGGCGGTCGAACTCCGCCGCAGGGCAACTGCCCTTGAGATCGACCAGCACCACCCGGCCGGCCCGCTCGAACGCGTTGCCGTCGACCTGCCACCGGGACGACGTGGCCGCAGCCGTGTCCCGGGAACAGGCCCAGACGAAGGATCCGTCGGGCTCGGCGAACATCCGTTCGATCCTCCCCAGGCGGTCGAGGGCATCGTCGAAGCCGATCGCCAGCGGCGTGGCAAGCTCGGCCTTGGGCACGTCAAGGGTGGGCCACGATCCCCATTCGTCCGCAAACACGGGCCCGGGGGCCGTGCTCTCGGGGAAAGCGTGGATCGCGATCTCGAAGACGTAGAGCGGTTGCATGGCTGGCATGGCAGGGCTTCAGGCTCCCCCGACACTTCCTCGAACCCACGCCGCGTAGCCCGGCGACGACGTCAGCATCGCGATGGTGATCTGGGGAGTCTCGTAGTCGTGCCCCGCCTGAATCGCGGCCGTGCAGGCGATCTCGAGCGCCGGAGTCGTCTTGCACGTCAACCGCCATTCCTCCGCGACCTCGACCGCGCCCCGCCAGCGATAGAGGCTCGTCAGCGGGCCGTCCACCTGCACGCAGGCAGCCACACCGGTCTCGACGAGCCTCCGGCCACAGGCCTCCGCGGAGGCGCGGGATGGAAACGTGGTCGTGATCGCGAGGATACGCTCGTCCGTCATGCGGCGTCGACGACGCGTCCCCCCTCGGACGAGACCGCCGCCGGCGAGCAGATCGTGACGACCGCCACGTCGTCGGCCACCGCGGCGATCGGTCGCCACCGCGGCCAACCGCCGGCATTTCCGCATGCGAGCACCGTCGCAGGCCCCGCGGCAGCCGCGTTCACCAGCCCCAGCGCCGCCCCGCCGCGGCCGGTGCCGCGAAGATGCCCGAACACCGCACCCGTGCCACCGCGGGCGGGCTCCGCGACGAGATTCGCGAGCCCCGCCGCGAGCGGGCACGTATCCGCTTCATCCGCGGCCGCCGCCCGCGACAGCCAGGCGGCCATCGCGTCGAGGGCGTCGAACTCGACCTCGCACGAGGGCACGCACCTCCGCGCCCGCTGCCACCACCGATCGACGCACCCCCGCCAGGCATCGGCGATCCTCCCGGTTTCGGCCGAAGACTCGGCCGACTGCCGCCAGGCGGCGATCGCCGCGGGAATGCCCATCGTGCCCGCATCGGTCATCCGGCGGACCAGCAGACGCGTCCGGGTCGCCGTCTCGCCCGCGACGAGCGAGGCGAAGCGGGCCACGAGGTCCACCGTCACGCTCTCGGCGAGCGTCGGCGGCCGCTCCCGAGCCGCCGACGCCGGCGCCGCGGCCCGGCACACCGGATCGAGCTCGTGGCCGTGGCGGATCGACACGCGTCCATCGTCCCACCACCTCCCCACCGTCACCGGCTTCCGCCCGCCCAGCACCTCCTCGACTCGCGCATCCCGATCTCCGGTGAGAAGCGTCACGTGCACAGGCACGGCGACGCTCCACCGCAGCTTGCCGCCCCGCATCGCGGCCGGGACCGCCAGTCCCTGACGAGCCCAGCGAATCAAGGGGGCGAGAACCGAGCGGCCGAGCCGGATCGATCGCCGTGCCACTTTCGCCAGCGCCTCCGACGACCGCCTCGACGCATGCCAGGGCTTGGTGTCGCCGAGCCATTCCGCCGACAGCAGCCAGTCGAACGTGTCGCCGGCCACGACGAGGTCCAGCCGCTCGATCGGCCTGTAGGAGCCGTCGTCGCCGATTCCGGCATGAATCGCGGCCCGGTGGATGGAGGCGGGCAGCGGGCCCAGCCACGCAGGCGTCGCCGCCGCGAGCGTGCCGTCGCCAATGGCCCAGTTGGATGTGACGATGATCATCCCTGCCTCCGCGGGAGTCATCGTCAGTCGCCAAACGGAAGGTTCACCGCAGCCGGTACGGACGGCTCAGCCGCGTGAACCTGCGAAATCGGCGCGCCGCCTACGGCTCGAGGAAGCTCGTCTGACAGGTCCGCTCGACGAGGCCATCGAGTTCCGGGCTCGAGAGGGTCGCCGCCGCCCGCCCGGTGCCCGCGGAGGGGAGGCGATAGGTGATCTCGAACGACCGCTGCCCACCCGGCGGGATCGGCGGGATGGGGTCGAACGAAACCCGGGCGTCGTCGATCCGCACACGGGCCGCAGACCGTTCCGAATCGATGCGGGCCATGTCGGGAAGCGCCACGACGAGGTCGAGACGCCCCGTCGGCTCGGAGCCGGAGTTCGTGATCGTGCAGACGAGCGTGGTTGGATCGCCCGGCCGAACCGGGTCGTCCAGATCGGCGAGCGACATCTTCAGCCCCGCTTCCGACGGGGTACGGACACGTGGCCGAGGCGTGGTCGATGCGATCATCACGCAGCTCTCGTCGGCCACCATCGCCCCTCCGCCGAAGCCGCCGAGCACCGCACGGATACACGACCGCGTGGCCGGCGAGTCGCGGAAGGCGCCCGCCGGAGCCTTCGCCCGGAGGTTGATCTGTCGCTTCAGATGCCCGCCCGGTTCGATGGCAGGCAGGTTCCACGACACCTTCGAGGCCACGAGGTTGTAGCCGTCGGAAGCCTCCAGCGGCGTGAGGTGATCGTCCCACGAGAACTCCAGCGTGGAAGGCGGGGAGACTCCAGCGCCGGTGTTCTTGACGGTCGCCACGTACTCCACGACCGCCTCCGAGAGGGCCTCGGCGGGGCCAACGAGGTCCAGCTCGAGGGCCGGCGTCGCTGGCAGGGTCACGGTGTTGCCGGCCCGCGGCAGGGGGACTGGTGCAGGGATCGCGACCGGCGGCGTGGTCGCCGTGGCCATCGGCGCCATGGCGAGAGGCGCCGCGACGGGCGGAGTGGCTGGAGCCGGGGTGGCGGCCACCGCCGGGGGCGTCGCCACCCTCGGCTGTGCGGTGGCCACGGCAGGCTGCACCTCGACGCAGTGCGTGGCACCTCCCACGAACACGTGCGAGGGATCGAGGATCTCGACGCGGTGGCACTGCCGGCCCGGCTCGTCGAGGAGGAAGTCGAGCGTCAGCCGCCGGGCCGTGTTCGGCATCAGGTCGATCGTGCCCTTCTGCTCGATCGGGCTCGTCGATGCGTCGTGGTGGAAGCCCTTGTCGAAGTAGTCGATCACCCGGAGCTTCTGGAGTGGCTTGCCGGAGCGGTTGACGATCTCGACCTCGAAGCTCGCCCGTTCGCCGACGCGGCCCACGAGCGGTCCCGTGATCGACACGAGCACCGGATCCTCCGCATGGCCGACCGCCGCGAACCCGAGCACTGCGGCCACCGCCACGAACGAATGAACGCGGAACGAACTCCCCGACATCGGCACGCCTCCCGGGATTCCGCCCGGTTTTTCCGGGCCCGAAGAGGGTACCACGCCGCCGCCGCGAGCGCGAACGGCGAAAAAGGAGGTCCGGGCACCGGTTTCGACCGGGGCAAAAAACCGTCCGGTCCGGGCTCTTCAGGCCTCGGCCCGGTGGCGGACGATGTCGCCCTCGACCATGTAGACCACGTCCTCGGCGATGTTCGTGGCCATGTCGGCGATCCGCTCGATGTGCTTCGCCACTGAGTTGATCCGCAGCAGGTTCTCGACGTTCTCAGGTTGCTCCTTGATGCCCTGCATCACCCGCCGCTGGATCCGCTGCCGGGCCTCGTCGACGATGTCATCCTCCTCGCGGACCTGGCGGGCGAGCGTGGGGTCCCGCTTCACGACCGCGTCGAGGCACTGGCGGACCATCTCCTGGGCCTGCGTCGCCATCATGCGGATCTCCGGCGGCAGGTCGTAGGGATCGCCCCCTTCGAGCTGCGTCACCCGCTTGGCGATGTTGCGGGCGAGGTCGCCCATCCGCTCGAGATCGTTGTTGATCTTGAGCACCGCCACCACGAACCGCAGGTCGGCCGCCACCGGCTGGTAGAGCGCCAGGATCTTGAGGCACTCCTCCTCCACCTCGACCTCCATCGCGTCGATCTCGGCGTCGTTGGTGATCACCCGCTGGGCGAGCGACGGGTCGCGGTTGATGAGCGCCGTGATCGACTTCGAGATCGCCTCCTCCACGAGGGTGCCGAGGCGGAGGATCCGCTCCTTGAGGCTTTCGAGCTGACGTTCGATGTGCTTGGTCATGGCGGGGAGGTGGATCAGCCGAAGCGGCCGGTCACGTAGGCCTCCGTCTCGCGGAGGACGGGCTTGGTGAAGATGTCAGGGGTGGCGCCGTACTCGATGAGCCGGCCGAGATACATGAAGGCGGTGTAGTCGCTCGAGCGGCTGGCCTGCTGCATGTTGTGGGTGACCATCAGCACCGAGTATTGGCCGCGGAGTTCCTGGATCAGGTCCTCGATCTTGCCCGTCGCGATCGGATCGAGGGCCGAGCAGGGCTCATCGAGGAGGAGCACCTCCGGCTCGGCGGCAATCGCCCGGGCGATGCAGAGCCGCTGCTGCTGACCGCCCGACATGCCAAGGGCGCTCTCCTGGAGGCGGTCCTTGACCTCGTCCCAGAGGGCCGCGCCCCGCAGGCTCCGCTCGCAGACCTCGTCGAGCACGCCGCGGCTCGTCTCGCCGTCGATCCGCAGCGAGTAGACGACGTTCTCGTAGATGCTCATCGGGAAGGGATTCGGCTTCTGAAAGACCATGCCCATCCGCTTCCGCAGTTCGATCACGTCCATCCGCGGGTCGTAGATCGAGTCGCCGTTGAGCCGCATGTCGCCGGTGATCCGCACGCTCTGCACGAGGTCGTTGAGCCGGTTCACGCTCCGCAGGAGCGTCGACTTGCCGCAGCCGCTCGGGCCGACGAGCGCCGTCACCTTGTTGAGCGGGATCGGCATCGTGATCCGGTGCAGTGCCTGCTTGCCGCCATACCAGAGGTTGAAGCGGTCGACCTCGAGCACCGGCGGCTCGGCACGCACCGTGTCGTGCACCTCGGCCTCCACCTCGCGGCCGGCCGCCACCGCGGCGAGGCGGTCCTGCGGCGGTTCGGCGGCCCGCGGCGTCCCCGCGTCCCGTGGCGGCTTGTCGACGGCGTGCATGGGGGGATCGGCTCCAGTGGCGCCCCGGCGGGGCGAGACAGCAAAATCGTACACCACGATCCTCAGAACTGCTGCGCGACGAACCGCCGCCGCAGCCGCGAGCGCATCCAGATCGCGGCCACGTTGAGCAGGGCGATGATCGCCACGAGCAGGAAGGTGATCGTGAACACCATCGGGCGGGCCGCCTGGCTGTTGGGGCTCTGGAAGCCGACGTCGTAGATCAGGTAGGCGAGGTGCATGAACTCGCGTTCCGGATGGAAGAACGGAAACGTCCCGTCGACCGGAAGTTCGAGGGCGAGCTTCTTCACGCCCACGAGCATCAGGGGCGCCACCTCGCCGGCCCCGCGGGCCATCGCCAGGATCAGGCCCGTCATGATGCCGGGCAGGGCCCGGGGCAGCACAATGCGGCGAATCGTCTGCCACTTGCCGGCGCCGCAGGCATACGACCCTTCCCGCATGGAGTTGGGCACCGCGGAGAGGGCCTCCTCGGTGGCCACGATCACCACCGGCAGGGTGAGCAGGGCCAGCGTGAGCGAGGCCCAGAGGAGGCCACCAGTGCCGAAGGTGGGCTGGCCGTCGGCCACGAGGCTGGCCTTGAAGAACACGTCGTCGATGCCGGCACCGAGCACGTAGCAGAAGAAGCCGAGCCCAAACGCCCCGTAGACGATGCTCGGCACGCCCGCGAGGTTGTTGATCGCCACGCGGACGGCCGTCGTGATCGGGCCGCGGCCGGCGTACTCGCGAAGGTAGAGCGCGGCGAGTACGCCGAAGGGTGCCACAAAGAGCGCCATGATGAGCGTCATCGTCACCGTGCCCCAGATCGCGGGAAACACGCCGCCGGCACTGTTGGCCTCGCGGGGGTCGTCGGCGAGGAACTCGCCCCAGCGTGAGAGATACACGCCGAGGTTGCCCGCGAGCGTGAGCCGGTTGGGCTGCCAGGCGCGGACGATCCCGTCGAGCGGCACCGTCGCCACGCCACCGGAAGCCGTGTCAAATTCCATGGCCCAGCCGGCGTTGGCATCGCGAAGCCGGGCCGTCTCCTCGTCGAGTTTCTTTTCCTGCTCGGCCGTCCGCTCCGCGAGCGCCCGCTCCTTGGCCTCGGCCGCCGCGGCCGCGGGGCTCGTGGTGCCGTGATCGATGCCCGCCTGCACGACGGCCAGCCGCGCCGCCCGCAGCCGCCGCTGCAGTTCGCCGCGGTCGTGCTTGTCGATCCGCTGGGCACGGAGCGCCCGCGACCGCGCGGCAGGGTGCTCGCGCTCGAAGGCCTGCCACACCGCCGCCGGTCCCTCGGCCACGGCTTCGCTGCCATGCAGCAGTCGCTTGGGGATCCCATGCAGGCGGCCAGCCTCGGCCCGCTCGACGACGGTGGCCCACGCAGGCAGGCTGGTCTTCGTGATCGCCGTGTCGTCGATCCACTCGTAGTGGTTGCCGGTCCCGTCGAAGTCGCCGGTCCGCGCCAGCCGACGCGCGGGATGACCCGCCGTCTGCTGCGTGGCGACGACCACTGGCTCGCGGTCGGTGACCTCGGCGAGCACGCTGCGGCCATCCGCCAGCGCGAACTGTTCCAGCGGCACCGGCCAGAACGTCACCAGGCCACGGTACGCAATGAACGCGAGCAGGCCCACGATCATCGCGATCGCGAGGGCGAGCGACGCCGCGGTCAGCCAGACCCAGGGCTCTCCGTGGGCGGTGAGCGTGGCATGGCCCGAGCGGACGCGGCGGGCGGGGCGGTCAGAGCTCATACGCCCGCCTCCGGAACCGCTGCCGCACGACCTCGGCCACCGAGTTGACCACGAAGGTGATCGCGAAGAGGGTGAGCGCGGCGAGGAACAGCACCCGGTAGTGGGCCGTGCCGCGGGCCGCCTCGGGGAGTTCCGTGGCGATCGCGGCCGAGAGCGTCTGGAACCCGTTGAACAGGTTCCAACTCATCAGCGGCGTGTTGCCCGCCGCCATGAGCACGATCATCGTCTCGCCGACGGCCCGACCGAGGCCGATCATCACCGCCGAAAAGAGCCCGCTGGCGGCCGAGGGCACGATCACGCGGACGGCCGTCTGCCAGGGCGTGGCCCCGGCGCCGAGCGATGCACTCTTGAGGTGGTCGGGCACGCTCGAGAGGGCGTCGTCGGCGAGCGTGAAGATCAGCGGGATGATGGCGAAGCTCATGCCGATGGCGACGACGAGCGCATTTCGCTGCACGTAGGTGCCGAAGATGCCGCCGCGGGTGTCGAGGCGGAGCGAATCGAGGAGCACCGCCACGGCTGCGGCGATGGCGAGCGTAGCGACCACCCCGACCACGAACGCCAGGAGCGCGGTGGCCGCCGACCGCTGCTGCGACCAGCCCGCCGTGGCCCGCCGCAGCCAGGGGTTTACGACCCGGCCCACGAGCACGAGCGCAGCGAGCGCCGCCAGCGGCACGCTCGCCACCACCCAGCCGCCGAAGCCGCTGCCACCGCGGCCATCGAGCCAGCCGGTGACATCGCCGCCGAAGAGCAGCCGCTCGACCACGGGAGCCAGGGCCGACGAGAGCCATACGCCCGCGGGCAAGGCCCCGCCGGCGACGGCGAGGAGCCGCCAGCCAGGATGCCGCGTCCGCCAGCCGGACGGGATCAGCTGCCAGAGATGGGCGGCGAGGAGGAGGGTGACGGGAACGACGAAGAACCCCGTGATCAGCGGCATCAGTCCGCGCTCGATCAGGGGGGAAAAGACGAGCCCGGCCATGAAGCCGAGCACCACGCTCGGCAGGCTCGCCATCATCTCGATCGTGGGCTTGATCCGCGCCTTCCAGCGGGCGTGCATGAACTGGCTGGCGTAGACCGCGGCGAGGATCGCCACCGGCGTGGCAAAGAGCATCGAGTAGAGCGTGGCCTTGATCGTGCCGAAGATCAGCGGCACGAGGCCGAACTTCGACTCGAACGCCTCGTGGCCGGTCGTCTCCCAGGCATGCGACGCCGCCGCATAGTTCTCGTACCACACGGGCATCAGCAGCGTGGTGGGCGAGACCTCGTGGTAGCCGGGGTCGATCGACCAGGCGGCGAGGCTGCCTCGGCCGGCGGCAACGAGCCGATTCTCCGCCGAGGCGATGCAGAGGTGGTCGGGGAGGAGCGCCGGGGCCGCGTCGGCCGCGGCCTTCGGCGCGGGCACGTCGAGCACCTCGCGGCCGGTCGTCGACTGGAGCATCCGCACCGCCCCTGTCGCGTCGGCCACCGCGAACAGCCGCGACCGCGGCGATGCGGCCAGCGACACGATCGCGGCCGATGATCCAGCTGCCGGCTCGAACGTTCTGGCCACGGTCATCCGCAGGCCGTCGTCAGGCACGGGTTTCACCGACTCGACAGCGTCGCCACGCGATGCGAAAAGAATCCGCACCCGCCCCGTCGAATCGCCGACCGCGAGCGCCACGCCACCGAAAAGCCGCTCGACGGCGGTGATCGTGGTGGACGTGGCGGCGACCGTGAACCGCTCCATCTCGACGGGCGCGTCGAGGTTGCGGATCAGATACCGGCGGGCGGCCCCGTCGGCCGCGATCAGGAACAACTGATCGCCGAGCGTCGACACCCTCAGAAACCTCGCCTTGAAGCCGTCGGCCGGCTCGATCGTCGTGCCGCGGGGCGTGGTCGTCATCTTGCCGGTCATCATGTTCCGCTTGGCGGTCACCGTCTCCACCCGGATGTGCCCCGCCTCGTCGACGGCGGCTACGAGCGGGCCGCCCGCGAGCGACACGACATCGACATCGACCACCGGCTCGTCGAGCGGAGTCGCCGGCGGGCCGCCGAGTTCGGCAAGGAGCGAGACTCGCGTGAATCGCTCACCCGGCAGCCGCACCACGACCGCACCATCGACCTTCATCGCCTCACCCACCTTCGTGGGCAGCGAGTCGCGGTCGAGTTCTTCGACCGGCTGATAGGCGGCCTCCAGGCCGAGGCGGGCGGTCTTGAAGGTGCCGTCGGCAAAGCCGACCGCGGCCAGCGTGCCGCCGGCGGGCACCCGCACGGCCGTGGCGCCCGCGAGGCCCGTCTCCGAGCCCGGACGTTCGAGGAGCGTCGCCCCGTCGGCGAGGTTCACAACAGAGATCCGCCCCTGGTTCTCGCCGTCGCCATCGAGCAGCCAAGCCACCGAGCCCGATTCATCCGTTCCAATCGCCGAGGCGCGGCCGTCGGGCAGCGGCGCCACGCGGTCGAGCGCAGCGTTCGCCGACATGAAGAGCGGCGCCGCCACGGCCAGCAGAAACACCCCCACCGCGAGCACGGCGACGATGGTGCCGATGCCGCCGAGCGTGATCACGATCCGGGCGAGCGTGTCGGAGCCCTTCACCCAGGGATGAGTCGTGCGTCGCCGCGAGCGACCGGTGAAGGAGGGCGTGGCCTGCATGCGGCGTCACCGTGTACGGAGGGGTGACTCGGCGACATCCGCGCCGGGCCACTGGCTCACTCGACCCCGGCGTCCTTGACGGCCTGCTCCACAACCGCCGCAGGCAGGGGCAGATAGCCGTCCTTTTTCACATCGCCCTGGCCCGTCGCACTGAGCACGTAGCGAAGGAACTCGCGGCGGAGCGGATCGAGCGGCGCCGACGGCTTGCGGTTGACGCTGAGATAGAGAAACCGGGCCAGCGGGTAGTCGCCGGAGTAGGCGTTGGCGGCGAGGGGCTCGACCGCCGCAGCGTCTGGCTGCGCCGCGAGCGGGAGGGCGCGAACGTCGGCCGTCTTGTAGCCGATGCCGCTGTAGCCGATCGCGAACTTGTCGCTCGTGATCGCCTGGACGACCGCAGAACTGCCGGGCTGCTCCTTGACGGTGGGCTTGAAGTCGCCCTTGAAGAGGGCGAACTCCTTGAAGTAGCCGTAGGTGCCGCTCGACGCGTTGCGGCCGTAGAGGCTGATCGGCTTGTCCTTCCATTCGCCCTCGAGGCCGAGGTCGCCCCAGGTGCGGATGTCGGCCTTGCCGCCACCGGTGCGGTTTTTGGAAAAGATCGCGTCAACCTGCTGGAGCGTGAGCGACTTCAGCGGGTTGTCGCGATGCACGAACACGGCGAGCATGTCGAGGGCCACCGGCACGACCGTGGGCGGATACCCGTGCTTTTCCTTGAACGCGTCGATCTCGGAGGGCTTCCAGTCGCGGCTCATCGGGCCGAACGAGCAGGTACCCTCGGCGAGCGCCGGGGGCGCAGAGGCGGAGCCCTTGCCCTCGATCCCCTCGCGGACGCTCGGGTAGACCTTCTTGAAGCCCTCGGCCCAGAGGGCGACGAGGTTGTTCATGGTGTCGGAGCCCACGCACTTGAGTGACCCGGCCACCTCGCCCGCCGCCTTCTGGTAGGGCTTGAGGGCGGGATCAACCTCCTGCGAGCGGGCTGTCGCCAGCCCGAACGAGACCACCGCGGTCAACACGAAGACACACCGAGGGCCACGGCTGACGGGGAGGAGCATGAACCGACTCCTTAATCGCGGAGGTTCGGCAGGATGGCGAGCCACTTCCTGCCGGCGACGAGACCTATTTCGTCGGCCTGTATCTAGCCGCCGATTGTGAGGGTTTTGCGAGCGGCCGCCAGCCCCCGGGAAACCCGGGAATTTCAGCGGTTCCGGCCGTCGCCGACCGGCTGCGTGGGGGCGAAGCCGCGGCGCATCGTGTTTTCGGTGACCGTCCGCGGCACCACGAACTGGAGAAGATAGTCGGGTCCGCCCGTTTTGCTGCCAATGCCCGACATCCGGTAGCCGCCGAAGGGCTGGCGGTGGACGAGGGCCCCGGTGATGCCGCGGTTGCAGTAGACGTTGCCCGCTTCGAGCCGCTCGCGGGCCAGCGCAAGCCGGGCCGGGCTGCGGGAGAACACGCCGGCGGTGAGGGCGTAGCGGGTGCCGTTGGCCAGCTCGATCGCGTGCTCGAAGTCGCGGGCGCGGAACACGGCCAGCACCGGCCCAAAAACCTCTTCCTGGCCGAGCGGCCCGGCGGGATCGACATCGACGAACACGTGCGGCCCCACGAACCACCCGCGGTCGGCGAGGTCGCCCACGTCCACGCCTACGACCTCCTTCGCCGTGCGTCGGCCGAGGTCGATGAACTGCCGCACGCGGTCGCGGGCCTCTTCGTCCACGAGCGGCCCGAGGCGGCTGGCGGGATCGGCGGCGGTGCCGACGTGCAGGCTTCGCACCGCACCGGCGAGCCTCGCGACAAACGCGTCGTGCACGTGGTCGAGCACGATCACCCGCGAGCAGGCGGAGCACTTCTGCCCCTGGAAGCCAAACGCGCTCTGGGCGACCGCGACGACCGCCTCGTCGAGGTCGGCGTCGTCGTCGACGATGATCGCGTTCTTGCCCCCCATCTCGGC
>CAIKWU010000036.1 GCA_903831155.1 uncultured Planctomycetaceae bacterium
CACTGGGTAGACCCGAGCCACACGAACGTCCGGCGACGGGGCACTGGGTAGACCCGAGCCACACGAACGTCCGGCGACGGGGCACTGGGCAGTCCCGAGCCACGCGAACGTCCGGCGACGGGGCACTGGGCAGACCCGAGCCACCCCTACGTGAGGATCCCCTTCACGATCTCCCCGTGCACGTCGGTGAGCCGGAAGTCGCGCCCCTGGTAGGGAAAGGTCAGCCGCAGGTGGTCGATGCCCATGAGGTGCAGGACCGTGGCGTTGAGGTCGTGCACGTGCACCTTCTCGCTCGGCGTGGTGATGTTGTAGGAGTAGTCGTCGGTGGCGCCCCAGATGAGCCCGGGCTTGATGCCCGCCCCGGTGGCCAGCGTGGTGAAGCACCGTGGGTGATGGTCGCGGCCGTAGTTCGTCTCGGTGAGCGTGCCCTGCGAGTAGATCGTGCGTCCGAACTCCCCTCCCCACACCACGAGCGTGTCGTCGAGCATGCCGCGGGCGGCAAGGTCGTCGAGGAGGGCGGCCGTGGGCTGGTCGGTGTCGCGGCACTGGCCCTTGAGCGCGTTCGGCAGGCCGGCATGGTGGTCCCAGCCCATGTGGAAGAGCTGCACGAACCGCACGTCCTTTTCGGCGAGCCGCCTCGCGAGCAGGCAGTTGAAGGCATAGCTGCCGGGGCGGTGGACGTCGGGGCCGTAGGCGTCGAGCACGTGCTTCGGCTCGTCGGAGAACCTGACGAGGTCAGGCACGCTCGCCTGCATGCGAAACGCCATTTCGTACTGCGCCGTGCGGGCGGCGATCTCCGGATCACCGATCACCCCGGAGCGGGCGGCGTTGAGGGCCGCGATGCGGTCGAGCGTGGACCGCCGCGTGTCGCGGTCGATGCCCGGCGGGTCGGCGAGGTAGAGCACCGGGTCGCCCGAGTTCCGGAACTTCACGCCCTGGTGCCTCGTCGGGAGGAAGCCCGCCCCCCAGAGCCGATCGTAGAGGGGTTGGTCGTCCTTGCGGCCTGAGCCGAAGCTCGTGAGCACGACATAGGCCGGCAGGTCGGCGTTCTCGCTGCCGAGGCCGTAGCTGATCCAGGAGCCGATGCTGGGCCGGCCGGCGATCTGGCTGCCGGTCTGGAAGAACGTGATCGCCGGGTCGTGGTTGATCGCCTCGGTCACCATCGAGCGGATCATGCACCAGCGGTCGGCATGCCGGGCCATGTTCGGCATCAGCTCGCTGAACCACATCCCGCTCTGGCCGTGCTGCGAGAACGAGAAGATCGACGGGGCGACGGGAAAGCTCTTCTGGTTACTCGTCATCGTGGTCAGCCGCTGCCCCTGCCGGATCGACTCGGGCAGGTCCTCGCCCCGCCGCTTGACGAGCTCCGGCTTGGGATCGAAGAGATCCATCTGCGAGGGCGCGCCCGACTGGAAGAGGTAGATGATCCGCTTGGCCTTGGGCGGATGGTGGGGCAGGCCGGCTCGTCCGATCGCAGACGAGGCGGCATGAGCACTGCCCTGCCCGAGCAGCATCGCCAGCGCCGTCGCTCCGAGGCCGCCGGCCGACTGGCCGAGAAACACCCGACGGTTCATGGCGTCCTGGAGACGGAGGCTGTCGGCCGGTTTCTGCATGGCGTTCACTCCCGCGTCACGAACTCGTCGAGGTTGAGGATCACGTTGGCGGCCAGCGATGCGGCCGCGAACTCCGCGTCGGTCGTCCCATCGGGCTTGCGGACGAGGCCCACGGCCGCATACTTCGCCGCCTCCGCGGGCACGGCGGTGAACCGGGCAAGATCGCTCTCGAAGCCCGCCACCAGGGTCGCGAGTTCCGTGGGCTCAGGTCCGCGGCCGAGGGCGAGACGGAAGCCGTGCGAAATCCGTTCCGCCGGCGAGCCGCCCCCCTCGTCGAGCATCCGGCCCGCCAGCCCGTGGGCCGCCTCGATGAACGTCGTCTCGTTGAGCAGGGCCAGTGCCTGCAGGGGCGTGTTGGTCCGCGACCGCTTCACCGTGCAGATCTCGCGGCTGGGGGCGTCGAACAGCAGCATCGTGGGAGGCGCCGCGGTCCGCTTCCAGATCGTGTACATGCTGCGGCGGTAGCGGCCGGGGCCCGTGTCGGGCTTGTAGCCGCGGAGGTCGCCGTAGACGCTCGTCTCGTCCCAGACGCCGTCCGGCATCCACGGCCGCACACTCGGGCCGCCGACGGTCGGCACGAGGAGCCCTGCCGCTGCGAGTGCCTGATCGCGGACGATCTCCCCGGTCAGCCGGATCCGCGGCCCGCGAGCCAGCAGACGGTTCTCGGGATCGGCAGCGAGTTGCTCGGGAGTCACCGCGGCCGACTGCCGGTAGGCGGCCGTCGTCACGATCGAGCGGATCATCCGCTTCATGTCCCAGCCGGTCTCCATGAACTCGGCCGCCAGCCAGTCGAGGAGTTCGGGGTGGCTCGGGTATTCGGCCTGGCTGCCGAGGTTCTCGCTGGTCTTCACGAGGCCCGTGCCGAAGAACCGCTCCCACTGCCGATTCACCCAGACCCGGCTCGTGAGCGGATGGTCGCGGGACACGATCCACCGCGCCAGCGCCAGGCGGTCGGGCTTCGCACCCGGAGGCAACGAGGGCAGGCACGCGGGCACCGCCGGCGCGACCTGCTCACCGCGCTTGTCGTATTCGCCGCGAACGAGCACGAACGTGTCGCGGGCTTTCCCCTCCCGCATGACCATGGCGTTCGGCAGCGACTCCTCGAACGCGCGGAGGCTCTTCGCCGCCGCCTCGCGGGCCGCCTCGGCCCGGCGAATCGGCCCGTCGACGTTCGCCCGATAGTGCTTCGCCAGCACGGCCTTCTGCTCGGCAGACCGCTCGTCGGCGGGCGCTTCGACCGCCTTCCGCACCGGATCGGGAAGGCCGAATCCGTCGACGGCCAGGAGCGTCGGGTCGGCCGGCGAGTAGGCGATCCGCAGCCTGCCGATGGTGTGATGATCGAACGACTCCTGCCGGATGCGGAGCACCACCCGCGAGTTCTCGTCCACGTCGAGCCGCCGCGTCGACATCACGGCCAGCCGCCGTGGCACCCGCAGGGCCGACTCCTTCTTGTGGCCATTGATCGCCCAGCCCTTCTTCTTGTCCTTGCCCGAGAGGGCCAGAGCGGCGTCGTACCCGTCCTGGGAATAGTCGGCAGCGGCCCGGCCGAGGTCGATCTTCTGCACCGCCCCGTCGGGCTTCTCGATCTCGGCCTCGATCTTCGTCACCACCACGTTGCCGTTGCCGCCGCGAGCAAAGCCGCCGTCGCCCGCGAACGATGGATCGGCGATCGCCTCGATCCGAAAGCCTCCGAATGTGCCCTCGGGCAGCGCCGCCTCGATTTCGTAGGTGTCGCTCGGCGGGTCGGCTCCCTCCGCGATCCAGGAGCCGTCGTCGAGCCGCCGGAAGGTGGCGCCTCCGGTCGAGCGAATCTCGAGCGGCTCGAGCGTTTCCCAGGCGGTGGAGGGGGCGTCGAACAGGTTCCGCACGCCCTCAGCCCAGGCAGCGGCAAGCTCGTCGATGATCGCCTCCTCGGTCTTCACGGCGGCCGCCGCGTCATCGACGACCTGCCGCAGCCTCGCCAGCTCCTCGTCCTGCTTCCGATCGGGCAGGCGGATCACGGGGCCGCTGTTTCCGCCCCCGCGATTCTCGGCGAGCATGCCCGTCTCGTCGATGGAGTTGAAGAACGCGTAGAGCGAGTAAAACTCCTTCTGCGTGATCGGGTCGTACTTGTGGTCGTGGCAGCGGCAGCAGCCGACCGTCAGGCCCAGCCACGTCTGGCCGGTCGTCTCGACGCGATCGATGATCGTCTCGACGAGCCACTCCGCGGCGATCGAGCCGGCCTCGCCGTTGATCCGGTGGTTGCGGTTGAAGCCGGTGGCCACGATGTCGTCGCGGGAGGCGTTCGGCACCAGGTCGCCCGCCAGCTGCTTCACGGTGAACTCGTCGAACGGCATGTTGGCATTGAACGCCCGGATCACCCAGTCGCGCCACGGCCAGTTGGAGCGGCTGGAGTCGGCCTGAAAGCCGTGGCTGTCGGCGTAGCGGGCCGCGTCGAGCCACTCGATCGCCATCCGCTCGCCGAAGTGCTCGCTCGCCAGGAGCCGGTCGACGTACCGCTCGTAGGCGTCAGGGGCACCGTCGGCCACGAAGGCATCGATCTCGGCCGGGCTGGCAGGCAGACCCGTGAGGTCGAGCGCCAGCCGGCGGGCGAGCGTGACACGATCGGCCTCGGGATTCGGCGCGAGGCCCTCCTGCTCGAGCCGCGCGAGCACGAAGCGGTCGATGGGACCTCGGCCCCACGCGACATCGCGAACCAAAGGCGCTTCCGGACGCTCGATCCTCGCAAACGCCCAGTGACCCTGGTATTCCGCCCCCTCCGCGATCCAGCGGCGGAGCAGCGCCGCCTCGGTGGGCGTCACGGCCTTGCCGAGGTGCGGCGGCGGCATCACCACGTCGGGATCGCCGCTCACGATCCGGGCGAGGAGTTCGCTCTCTTCCGGATGGGCCGGCACGATGGCCCGTGTGCCGCTCTCGAGTTCGGCGGTCGCCTCGGCCGCACGGTCGAGCCGCAGACCTGACTCCCGCTTGGCGTCGTCCGGGCCGTGGCAGGCGAAGCACTTGTCCGAGAGGATCGGCCGGATGTCACGGTTGAAGACCACGCCCTCGGCCGCCGAGTCGAGACTCGCCATAGCGACGACTGCGACGACCGCGAAGCGGAGGACTGCGGTGTGTCCCATGGGATTGCTCCGACGGAAGACACCCGCGTCGCCGTTCGGCCACCGGAGAAGCCGGCGGCCGACCGCGGACCACGGGATTGGGCTCCCATGGTCGATCGGCGGGGTGCCCGAATCCTAGCACCCGTCCGGAAGACCGACAAACGAACCACGGACAGGCGGCCGCGACCCGCCGCCCATCCGTGACGCGTGCCTGCAGTCGCTCCCGAACCTACCTGGCCGCCTTCAGCCGCTCGACCTCGGCCTCGAGCTTCTTGATTCGCTCTTCCATCTCCTGGAACTTCTTCCGAGCCTGCTCCATCTTCTCGCCGGCCTCGGCCATGCGGCGGCGGCCTTCCTGCATCATCTCCCGCATCCGCTCAGGCATCTCCGCCGGAGCGGCGGCCAGAGGCGCCCTCGGCCGCTCACCGCCGGCCTGCGACCGCTGCTCCTCCATCCGCTTCCGCCACGCCTCGCGGCGCTTCTCCATCTCGCGGCGGACCTCCTCCGACATCTCGGGCCGGGCTCCGCGACGAGGGCCCGCACCAGCGTCCGACCGAGGTGACCAGGGGTTGCCCATCCGCGGGGAGGCATCCAGCTTTCGCTCGATGCGCGAGAGGCGATCGACGATCTCGTCGAGCCTGGCACTCGCATCGGGCCGCCCGCCCGGCATCGGCCGCCCGTGCATCGAGGGCATGCCCGGCGCGCCGGGGTGCATCGGTGGCATCCGCATGAACGGCGGGCGGCCACTCGATCCAGGCCCTCGCTCGCCATCCCGCGACCACCCGCGTGGCCCCCTGCCCTCGTGACCGCCACGCTCTCCACGATCACTCCGCGGTCCATGGTCGTGGTCGCGCCGCCCCTCGGCGTCCTTCTTCTGCTCGCCCTCCTTCCGCTCGCCCTCGCCTTCGTCGGCGAGCAGGGCGACCACCCCCATCCACGACGTGATCGCTCGCTGGAACGTGCTCGGGCCTGCGTCATTCGCAACGGCGACACGGGAGGCGGGGCAGAGGGCGATGGTCATGATCAATGACATGACGACCTGCGGGGCGGCGAGGCGAGACATGATTCAACTCCTGGGAGCGGTGCCGAGGGAACGAAAAAGGACGCGGCTGATACCGGGGCAGCCGCACCACGTGGACGCGGGACAGGAAGACGCGAGAATCAGGGCTGGCCGCGATCCGGCTCCCCGCCGCTATCCTCACATCTGCTATGAACGGCCCTGCTCCCGAAAAGTTGCGTGACCCCGCGATCGTGGATTTCGGCGTCGATGAGCGGGGAGTCGGTCGTCGGCTGGAGCGGCTCGGGGGCCTGCTCGTCGACCGGCCGCTGCCGCAGACGGACGACCGGCGGCGACGGCCCGAGTTGTGGCGGGCGGCGGCGGCGGTGTTCGACTGCGGCGAAGGTGATCAGGGCACGTGGCGATTCGATGCCGCCGTCCCGTCGCCCTGGCTGTGCGAAGTCGCGCTCGGCGACGCGACGATCGCGCTCGAGGTGCACCCGGCTCCCTCCGGCCAGGTCGGCGTGTTTCTCGAACAGGCCGACCAGTGGCGGTGGCTCCGCCAGGCGACCCGCCCCGGGATGACGATCCTCTCGCTCTTTGCCCACTCGGGCGCCGCGAGCCTCGCCGCCGCCGGCGCCGGTGCCGAGGTCGTGCACGTCGATGCCTCGCGGCAGGCGGTGGCGCTCGCCCGCCGCAACGCCACCGCCTCCGGGCTCGGCCATCTGCCGATCTCGTGGATCTGCGAGGACGCCGCGACCTTCGTGACGAGATGCCTCCGGCGCGGCCGCCGGTTTTCCGGCGTCGTGCTCGACCCGCCCTCCTGGGGCCACGGTCCGAAGGGGCAGCCGTTCGCGATCGACCGGCATCTTCCGGCCCTGCTCGCCGACGTGGCCCGCCTCCTCGATCCGCAGGCACCGGGCCCGGTGCTGCTCACGTGCCACTCACCCGGCTGGCATCCGACGCGGCTGCGGGAGACACTGGGCGCCTCGCTCACCGCCGCGGAGTACCCGCCGGGTGGACGACTCGAGTCCGGCTCGCTCGATCTGATCGACGACTTCGGTCGCACGCTCACCCTCGGTGGCTTCGCCCGCCGACATCCCACCCCATGACTGGTGCCGAGTCGATCACGAGCCCCGCCAACCCCCGGATCAAACGGGCGGCTGCTCTCCGCGACGCCGATGAACGCCGCACGACGGGTCTCACGATCGTGGACGGCCGCCGCGAGCTCACGCGGGCCGCTGCGTCGAGAGTCGAGCTCGTCGAGGTGTTCGTCGATGCCGGCCGGCTCGACGACCCGCCGACCGCCGAGTTCGGGACGCCGCTCGCCGACTGGCTCTCGTCGCTCGCCGCCGGGGGCACGCTGCTGGCGAGCCTCTCGGAGAAGGCGTTCGAACGGGTGGCCTTCGGAGGCCGCAACGAGGGCGTGGTGGGCGTGGTCCGCTTCGGCCCGCGGTCGCTCGCCGATGCGCGGCTCGCCGCCGATCGGCCGATCCTCGTCATCGAGGGGGTCGAGAAGCCCGGCAACCTCGGCGCCATCCTCCGCACGGCCGACGCGGCCGGGCTCGGTGGCGTGGTCGTCTGCGACGCCCGCACCGACGTCGCCAACCCCGCGGTGATCCGCGCGAGCCTCGGCACCGTGTTCTCGATGCCGCTGGCGACCTGCTCGACGAACGAGGCGATCGAGTGGTGCCGGAGCCGTGGTCGCCCGGTCGTGGCGGCCACCCCCGAAGGCACGAGGCTCTGGCACGCAGCCAACCTGAGCGGGGCCGCCGCGATCCTGCTCGGCAGCGAGGCGCACGGGCTCTCCGGCGCGTGGACGGCCGCCGCCGAGCAGGGTCTCATCCGCATGGAGAGCGTGCGGCTGCCGATGCACGGGATCGCCGACAGCCTCAACCTCTCGGTGACCGCCGCCGTGCTCGCCTACGAGTCCGTGCGGCAGCGGGAGGCCGTCCGATGACCGCCATCGATCGCTTCGACGACCTGGTCCGCACCTGTCAGTCAGAGGGCACCGACGCGATGCTCGACGCGCTCGTGGCATCGCTCGCCGCCCGGCAGCGGTGGCATGCCCTCTTCGACACGCGGATCATGCAGGCGAGGCTCGCCGTGGGGCTCACGCCGGTCGGCGCGCCCGGCGACATTCCGCCGCACCTCCAGGAGGCCTTCGACGCCCGGTCGCTCGCCGCCTGCCGCGAAGCCGGCTGGCCGCTGCTCGAGGAGCGGCAGGTCGCGGCCGGCTGGATGTACCTCCGCGCGGCGGCCGATCCCGCCGAGGTGGCGGCGCGGCTCGCCGCGCTGGCCCGGCCGCTGCTCGCCACCGCCCACGAGGACGACGATTCGGACCGCGTGCTCCAGGAGATCCTCGGCGTGGTCCTGTGGGATGCCGCCGATCCGGCGCTCGGCATCGAGATCGTGCTCGCCACGCAGGGCACGTGCAACGCGATCACGGCCTACGAGCAGGCGGTGTCGCGGCTGCCCGCCGCCCGTCAGCGGCCGGCGGCCGGCGTGCTCGTCGCACACCTGCACGACGAGGTGGCGACGAACCTCGCCCGCGACGTCGAACCGCGGGGGATCTCCGTGGCCGGCCCGCCGACGATCCCCGCGCTGCTCGACGCGATCGGCACGGGAGACGTCGGCCTGCACGTCGATGTCTCGCACCTGCAGTCGGTGCTCCGCATCGCCCGGATCTGCATCGACGAGCCGACGATCCGCCGCGCCGCCGAACTCGCGACCTACGCCTGCCGGCTTCCGGCCGACCTCGTCTATCCGGGCGAGCCGCCGTTCGAGAACGTCGGCGAAGCGTCGCGGCTCTTCTACGGAAGCCAGCTGGGCATCGAGGTCGATCGTGCGATCAGGTTTTTCCGGTCGGCCTCGCTCACCGCCGAGCCCGAGGCGGGCGCGCTGCCGCACGATGTGCTCGTGCTGCTCCTCGCACGGCTCGGCCGTCCCGCCGAGGCGCTGCATGCCGCCCTCGCGCGGCCGCGGGAGGAGCGGGGGATGCCGAGCCCGCTGCAGACCGCGGCGGCCCTGCCCGCGCTTGTCGATCTCGCGGCGGCGTGCGGCGACTGGGATCTGCTCCGCCGAGCCTGCCGCGACCGCGGCGACGAGGTCACCTTCGCGGCCACGCTCGCGGCGGAGCGTCAGAAGATCCAGGGAAACTGAGGCCCGCACCGGTTGCAGGTGCCGCAGGGCGCCGCGCGATAGCCCACGTCCTGGCCGCTCTGGAAGCCGCGGCCAGGCGGCAGCTGCCAGGGCGCGAACTTCTCGGGCATCTGCCCAACGCCATGGCAGCCCTTCCACCGGGCGCAGGCGTCGCACGGATCGGGCGCCCAGCACTCCTCATGCTTGGCGCCGCAGTACCGCGGCCCGCACCCCGTGTCGCCGTAGGGCGTCTCGTTTCCCGCGGCCGTCCGCTTGCAGTGGCTGCAGTGGCCGCACGGTTCGCCGGCACGGGCGACCGACACCAGCGCGAGGGCCACGACGGCGAGCATGATGCGTGTCATGCCAGATGTATCGGTCGCAGCGATCGTCAGGGCCGCAGCCGCCTGACGCGACCTCGCAGGGTCATGCGCAGATTGCCCCGCTTTCCACCCGCTCCCACCCGGGTCGCCGTGCCTACGACTATGTCGCGGCCCGCGTGCGTTCGAAGAGCCGCACGTACTCGCGGCCGCTGGCCTCCCACGACCAGTCCTGCCGCATGGCGTTGCCCGCGAGCATGTTCCAGAGGGATTCGTCGTCGTGCGCCGTGAGCGCCCGCCCCAGGGCATGCTCGAGGCCGGCCGCATCGAAGCCCCGGAACACGAAGCCGGTCGCCGAGCCGGCGCGAATCGCCTCGGGGGTGGCATCGACCACCGTGTCGACGAGCCCGCCCGTCGCGCGGACGACCGGAATCGAGCCATACCGCTGGGCGTAGAGCTGCGTCAGGCCGCAGGGCTCGAAGCGGCTCGGCACCAGCGTGATGTCGGCGGCGGCCTGCACGAGGTGCGCGAGACCCTCGTCGAACCCGATGACGAGATCGACCGTCCCGGGAAATGCGGCCGCGGCCTGGCGGAGGGCGTCTTCCTCCTCGTGGCCCCCGCTGCCGAGGATCATGAAGTGCGCCCGTCCGGTGCCCGCGAGCTTCCCGATCGCGGCGAGGATCAGCGCGATCCCCTTCTGCTCGACGAGCCGACCGACGAACGCGACGAGGGGCCTGGAGTCGGGAGCGGCGTGGCCGAGCCGGGCGGCGAGCGCCGCGCGGGCCGCGTACTTGCCGGCCCCGACGTCGGCCTCGCCGAAGGGCCGCGGCAGGTGCGGATCGGTTGCGGGGTTCCAGAGGTTCGTGTCGATGCCGTTGACGATCCCCGTCAGCGAGCCACGGCGCGAGGCGAGCAGCCCTTCGAGGCCGCAGCCCCCGGGCGCCTCCTGGATCTCCCTCGCGTAGGTCGGGCTCACGGTCGTGATCGAGTCCGCGAACACCAGGCCCGTCTTCAGCAGGCTGAGCTGGCCGTGGAACTCCATCTCCCGCCAGGTGAAGTGGCTCCAGTCGATGCCGGTGAGCAGCATGTCCCAGTGCCAGAAGAGGCCCTGATAGGCCATGTTGTGGATCGTCATCACCGTGCGGGCATCCGCGAGGGCCGGATGCGAGCCGTAGAGAAGCCGACGGTAGGCGGGCACGAGGCCGGCCTGCCAGTCGTGGCAGTGGAGGATGTCCCACGGGCCGCCGAGCCGACAGGCGAGCTCCAGCGCCGCCCGCGAGAAGAAGATGAACCGCTCCGCGTTGTCGGGATAGTCGCTCGCGCCGCCGTAGAGCGAGGGCCGGTCGAAGAGGTCGTCGTTGGCGACGAGATAGACGTCGGCCCGCCGCCCCTCGCGGCGGCATCGCAGGATCCGCGCCCGACGCGAGCCCGTGCCGACCGGGACGTCGAACTCGATCCCGGCAGGCTCGATCGGCAGCCCCTTGGAGAGCGCCTCGGCGTAGGCCGGCACCACGAGCGACACGTCGCAGCCGAGGCCCGCGAGCGCCTCGGGCAACGAACCGGCCACGTCGGCCAAGCCGCCGGTCTTGGCGAAGGGAACCGCCTCACTGGCGATTTCGAGCACCCGCATCGGTCACGATCCGCATCTGATGCGACGGGTGGCCAGCCCGCCGGCACTGCTACTATAGGTCACAAAGCCGCGCCGGTCGGGGTTTCCCGACCGTCATAACCCCACCTGCCACCGCCCCGCGATGTCGCCGCTCGTCAATCCCGCGTCGCTCTTCAAACTCCGGCTGCGGTGCCCGCGCCGCGACGTGCTCTGGCCACCGTCGAGGTGGGGCCTCGACGACACCTGCCGGCTCCCGTCGTTCGCCGACGTCGCGGGAGTCCCCGACGTGCTCGACCTCTGGGCCGCCTGGAATGCCGACGGCCTCGCCGTGCGGGCGGTGGCCAGGGGCGTGGGCACGTCGCGGTGGTGCCACACGACGCGGCCCGAAGACAGCGACGGCCTCCATCTCTGGATCGCCACGCGGCCGACCGGCGACAGTCACCGGGCCGGCCGCTTCTGCCGCCGGCTCGCGCTGCTGCCGACCGGCGGCGGCAGGCTCGCCGACAAGCCGGCCGCGGTCGTCGCCGCGATTCCGCGAACGAGCGAGATGCCCGCCGAGCTGCCGGCCGACTCGATCACGATCGAATCGGTGCCCACGGCCGACGGCTGGCGGATCGACGCCTGCATCTCGGCCGCCGCCCTGCCCGGCTGGGATCCCGCCGAAGTCTCGACGCTCGGCTTCTTCGCGGCCCTCGTCGATCGCCGCCTCGGCAGGGTGCCATGCTACGCGCCGCCCGAGTATCCCTGGGACGGCGACCCGACGACGTGGGCCGAACTGGTTCTTACCGCGTGAACGGCCATCCATGGCCCGTTCACGCTCGGCGACCGGTGGTGAAGCCGAGGTTCACCACGGTCGCTGCTCTCGCCATCCGGGCGATGGTTCTCACCGCGTGAACGGCCATCCATGGCCCGTTCACGCTCGGCGACCGGTGGTGAAGCCGAGGTTCACCACGGTCGCTGCTCTCGCCATCCGGGCGATGGTTCTCACCGCGTGAACGGCCATCCCGACAC
>CAIKWU010000037.1 GCA_903831155.1 uncultured Planctomycetaceae bacterium
CCGCACCAAGAGCATCGCGGCGCCCGTCGTGCCGATGAAGCTCGCCAGCACCGCACCCACCGCGAGAAAAGCCGCATTGGTGGTGGGCGTGGCTTCGAGGTCGCCCTCGATCCGCACGCCGCCGGTGATCACGTAGAGGGCGAAGAGGAGGGTGATGAAGGGGATGTATTCGGAGAGGATCGCGTTGGCCAGCACGGTGCCGACGGTGCCCCACGACGGGCCCGCCGCTGCCGGCGGCACGACGGCATGGGCCGGGAAGTGCAGGTCGATCGGATGCCGGTGGCCGAGCAGGTAATAGGCGAGCGTGGCGGCGGCGAGCAGGCCGGCCACGAGCAGTTTGCTGGAGTTGTGCTCCCACCAGTGCGACACGCCGGGCGTGAGCGGCAGGATCGCGATCGCCGCGAGCAGGACGGCGAAGGGGATCACGGTGCCGAGCGGCGGCGCCGCGGCGGCGTGGTCGCCGCCGGCCGCGGCCGGCTCGTGCGGGGCCGCCGCGTGGTCGCCCGCATGCTCTCCCTCGTGGGCTGCTTGTGAGGCGACCAGCAAATCGCGACCATGTTGCGGCAGGCCCAGCGCGGCGGCCACGAGGTAGGCCGCTAGCGCGAGGGCGATGGCGGTGAGCGGCAGGCTGGACGGGCGGGCGGACGGGGCGTCGTGCATCGACGGGGCTCCTCGGGAAGGTCAACGCAGATCGTATGAAACACTCCCACGAACCGGAAACATCGCCTTGTCTGCCTGCGGCCGACGAGGTCTGGCTGAAGGGCAATCCGCGGCCGGCCGTGGCCCTGTGCGCGGCGATGATGCTCGCCGCGGTGGCCGCGGGCGCCGCAGTCGCCGTCTGGCGGCCGGCTCCCTGGATCGCGGCGGTCGTGGCGGCAGCCTGCGCGGTGGGTGTCGTCGTGGGGGCAGGTCTCGTCTGGGTGGCCTCCCGGCCGAGGCTCGCCCGCCGCGGCAACGTGCTCGAGATCAGGCTCTCCCCTCTCGGCGTCGAGCGGGTGCCGCTCGACATCGTGGAGTGCGTTTTCCCCGGGTCGCAGCCCCTCGGAGGCGACGACAACGCCTCCGCCGACCGACGCGTGGGCACGCTCGTGCTCAGGCTCGCCGAGAGGGCGAGCGACTGGCGGTCGCGTCCGGTGGCGGCGGCATGGGGCGAGTGGGAGGAGGGCAATGTCGTGTTCGACGGCCGCTGGTGCGAGCCGCTGTCGCAGGCCGTTGCCCGCGATCTCTCCGGCCGGCTGCTCGAGGCCAGGCGCGGCCTCGGGGGCGAGACGCCATGACGGCAGGGCCGACCGTCCGCCTGCCCGGCGGCCTGCTCGTCAGCGTGCGGTCGATCGACGAGGCCCACGAGGCGATTCGCGGCGGGGCCGCGATCGTCGACGTGAAGGAGCCGGCGAATGGTCCGCTCGGGCGGGCCGAGCCCAACGTCGCCGCGGCGATCGGCGGCGCCGTTGGTGGGGGCGTGCCGTGGACGCTCGCCTGCGGCGAGTTGTCGCAGGGGGCGGATCAGGTCGTGGACCACGTGCGGCGCGTGGTCGACCTCGGCGGGGAGGGCGTGGCGCTGCCAGCCGCCGCGAAGGCCGGGCCGGCGGGCCTGGGGTTGGCCGCATGGCGGCGGGAGCATGAGCGACTCGTCGCCAGCCTGCCAGCGGGCGTCGAACCGGTGGCGGTCGCGTATGCCGATTGGGGGCTGGCCGCCGCACCGGAGCCGCCTGCCATCATCGCCGCCGCAGCGGCGGCGGCCACCGCCACGGTGCTCATCGACACGTTCGACAAGTCGGGCCCCGGCCTCGTGGACCTCGTCGGGCTCGCGGCCATCCGCTCCTGGCATGCCCTCGCGGCGCCGCTCGGCATCCGCCTGGCCGTCGCCGGCAGGCTGCGGGCCGGCGATGTGGCCGTCCTGGCCCGATGCGGGCCGGTCGTCATCGGCGTGCGATCGGCCGCCTGCGGCGGGGAGAGGGCAGGGCGTGTCGACGCCGGGAATGTCGCCGACCTCGTGGGTAGAATCACTGCCGCCCGCGGCCAGTCGGCGGGCGTCCTCACCGGAGTCTGAGCCATGAAGTCGATGGAGGTTCGCGTTCCCCACAGCCTGTCGGAGGAGGAGGTTCGCCGGCGGCTCGACGAGGCGGTGCACCGCGCCCGCACCGACTACGCCGACAAGGTCGGAGCGATCGACGCCTCGTGGCAGGCCGATGGGCGGCTGGCGCTGGCCCTGCAGGTGGTCGGCATGTCGATTGACAGCGAAGTCGAGGTCCTGACCGACGCGCTGATCGTCCGGCTCCAGGTTCCCGGGATGGCGGGCCTGTTTGCGGGGCGGATCCGCTCGGGCATCGAGGAACGCCTCGGCGGGCTTCTGGCCGGCCCGCAGGTGTAAAAAGCCGGGCCGCCGTGGGTCCGGTCGCGACGGTTGAACCGGCCGCGACCGCGTCGCCGACGGCGGTGCGGGTTGCGGCCTTTGAAATGACGATTTCCCGAAGGGATACTCCTGCCCTATGAAAACGCTTACTCTCCCCCCTCGCCCCCTCGTGACCCTCTTGGTGGCCGCGTGCGTCGCCACTTCGTGGGTTCTCGATACCGCCGTTCCCGCCTTCGCCCAGGGAGGCGGCGTGCCCGCTGCGGGCGTGCCCGAAGATGACCCGTTCGCCGACGAGCTCAACCCGTTCGGCCGGAGCCCCGACCGGAAGCCGGACCCCTCGCCGCCTGCGGCCCGCGGATCGTCCACGCCCGAACTGCCGAACCGCTCGACGCCGCAACTGCCCGTGCCGTTTCCGGAGACGACCATGCCGGGTGATCCGGCGCGGCGGACCGACCGCCCGCGGGCCGACGACCGGAGGTCGATGGAGCGGCCGAAGAGCCGCGACGCCTGGGAGCCGACGCCCGCTGAGCAACTCCTCGCCGAGGCCGAGAAGCTCGACAAGGCCGGCAGGCTCGAGGAGGCCCGCGACAAGCTCCGCGAGGTGATCAAGCTCGATCCCAAGTTCACCCTCGGCTATCTCGCGCTCGGCGTGACCCTGCGGCGGCTCGGTGACTTCGAGGGCTGCGTCGACATCTGCTCCAAGGGGCTGGCGATCGACCCGCAGGACTCCGAGCTCTATCTGCGGCGGGGCATCGCCTGGTTCCACCTCGGCCTCTACGGCATCGCCCTCGAGGACTTCGAGGATGCGGCGGGCATCGCCTACGACGACCCGCGGCCCGAGCTCTGGCGGGGGCTCACGCTCGTCGAACTCGGCCGCCCGCTCGAGGCGATCAACGCCTATGCGTCGAGCATCCGCCGCGACCGTGGCTACATGCTCGCCTACCTGAACCGCGGCCTCGCCTACCTGCGGACCGACGAGCCGCGGAAGGCCGAATACGACTTCAACCAGGCGATCCGGCACGATCCGGACGACGTCCGAGCCTGGTTCAATCGCGGCGTGGCCCAGGCCCAGCAGGGCAAGTACGCGGAGGCCGTGAACTCCTACGGCGAGGCGCTCAAGCGGGACCCGAAGCATGAGCCCTCCCGGCGCAACATCGAGATGGCCCGGAGCATGGCCGGCCGCACGCCTGCCCGGCAGCCGTAGCCTCTACCGCGGGTCGACGAAATCGTCGGTGCCGCCGCCGGGGTCGGGCACCACCTTCAGCTCCGTGACGGGCGGCAACTCGACGTCCCGCTTGCGAAGCAGGGCCGTGAGCGCCCGCGAGGTGATCCGCTCCAGCGATGGCAGCGCGAGCGGGCGGGGCGCCTCCGCGAGGGCCACCGCGATCGCCACGGCGTCGGGTCCGTCGATGCTCGTGACGGCGTAAAGCGAGAGATCGTGGCCGCTGTGGACGGCGAGCAGCCGCGCCAGTTCGACGGAGTCGATCCGCTCGACAGCCTGAAGCCCATTCAGCGAGAGCGGTCGTGTGCGGGCGAGCAGGGCCGCCGCCGTGCCCCGGTCGACGGCGACGAGGCCGTCGAGCGCGAGGTCGCCGGGGCAGTCGGCCAGCGCTTCCGCGGCGCGGCTGTCGAGCGCGACGAGACCGTCGAGATGCAGCGGCCCGCGGTGCGCCGAGAGCGCCCGGGCCACCGGCGGCGGGAGTTTGCGGAGCCCGGGGAGGAACAACTCGTCGTCATGTCCGGCGAGCGACTCGGCGGCCGCGACGTCGATCGTGGTGACCTCGGGCAGGACGAGCTTCCCGAGTCGGGCGAGTTGGCTCGCCTGCCGGGCGTCGAGGCGGGTGATGCCGGGAAGGACGAGCGTCTGCTCGCGGCCGGCGAACGCGGCGACGACGTCGTCGGGGAGGTGGGGCACGTCCCGCAGGACGAGCGTGGCTTTCGCGTCGCGGAGGCGGCGGGCGACGGACTCCGTGGGGCAGACCGTGCCGGTGAGCATCAGTTCGCCCACGTGCTCGGCCAGTGTGGCGGCGGCGTCGGGCGTGAGCATCGCTCCACCGTCGAGTGCGAGCCGGTAGGAGTTGGCTTCGACCAGTCGCCTCGCGACATCGACGGAGAGCTCTTCGAGACCCGGCAGGATCAGCCCGCCTCCTCCCTCGGATCGCAGGGCGTCTGCCATCCGGGGCGTGAGGCTCCGGAGGCTCGGCAGGAAGACGACATCCTCGATCGCGAGCCGGTGGGCCAGATCCTCCGAGTCGAGCGACTCGAGGTCGGGCAGGATCAGGTGCGACTCCGGGGGCAGCCGAGCCAGCGCCCGGGCCGCATCCGCCTCCAGCGTGGGAAACCCGCCGATCACGAGGGCGGATCTCGGGGGGCGGGCCAGCGCGGCCGCGGCCTTCGCCGACAGCCCCCGCAGCCCGGGCAGGCAGAGCATCCCACGGTATTTGGCGAGCTCCGCAGCCACGTCGGGGGCGAGTTCGCCGACCCTCGGCAGTTCCAGGGCGGCCGACCACTCCGCCCGCCCCAGCGGCCGCAGGCTGCGGGCCGTCTTCACGTCGAGCGCGACGATGTCGGGAAACGACACCATGCCGGCGAAGCCCTGCAGCTGCTTCGCCTGGGGCTTCGTCAGCGGCTCGCCGCCGGGGATCGTGAGGAACTCGGCGAACAGGTCGCGGATGCGGAGTCGCTCGGGATCCCTGGTGAGCCTGAGCAGGTCGGCGAGGCCGTTGCCCGAGACGACGAACTCGGCGCCCTGACAGAGCCTGGCGATCGCCCCGGTGTCGAGGCCGGCGGCGCGGAGCGTGTCGTCGAGCGCCGCTCGATCGGCGTCGAGCGACGGCCGCTCGCCGGCGGCGGCGACGAGCTGGGCGATGTCGGCCCTCGCGGGTGGCTCCGCGGCGGCCGTCGGCATCGCGATCCCGATCGCGGCGGCTGCGACGATGCCGGCGGCGAGCCTCGTGCTCATCGGTCGCCCTCGGTGGATCCCGGGGCGGCGAACACCCGGAGGGTTCCATCCTCGATCGCCCACGAGAGGCCGAGCGGGGCCACGACCGCGTCGAACAGCTCGTCGCGGGTGACGCTTTCCACCCGCACCCGCACGATCTCCGCGGGGGCGACTCCCCGGGCGACGAGCGACGCGGCATCGATCTCGGGCCGCAGCGAGAACCGCCGCGCGAGGGCCGCCACCGCCTGATCCAGCGGCGCTTCGAGCCGCAGCGTATGCCGCTCTTCGTCGGCCGGAGGCTTGCCGCGACCGACAGCGGGGCGGGCGCGATCACCGCGGCCAGGCCGGGCGGCGGCAGCCCGGTCCACGAGCGGCACGACCTCGCCGCCCTCCGGTGTCCAGGCAACCCGCTGGTCGAAGTGGGCGAGGATGAGATCGAGTCGCTCGGCGAGCGTGAGGCGAGGCAGGCTGCCCGCCGGAAAGTGGTCGTGCGGGATCCTCTCGAGGCCGCCAAGCCGGAGGTTGGCCCCGGTGACGAGTCGTTCGAGCAGCTGCCTCGGCTCCTCGGCTTCGGGCCAGGCCAGTGGCTCGCGGGCCGACAGCGACCGCCGCGTGGCGGGGGGAAGCGAGCGGAGTTCCGCCTCGCGGGCCGCCTCGCCGGCAGTGGCCAGGCCGGCGGCCTCCGGCGGCACCAGCCGGATCGACGAGGCCAGCACCTCCACGTGCGCACCGGTCAGGGCGGCGACCTGGTCGAGCACCGCTGCCAGCGGGGTGCCATCGGCGTCGAGCGTGACCGGCGTCGTGTGGTCGATCCGGCGGTCGACGATCACCGGCACGCCCGCGATCACGGAGACGCGGCCCGCCCACTCGCGAAGCGGCAGCCGCGTCCACGACGCGCGGACGGAGGTGTCGAGCACGCCTGCCGACCGCGGGGCCGGTCCCGCCGCCGCGACGGCAAGCAGGATCACCGCCGTTCGCCACGGCAACGCAAGCCGGAGCCGGTTCGGGATCGCCAAGGCTCGTCGTCCTCCTCTGGTTCGCACAGAATACCTGCTATCCGGGGAGCCAGCCGCCGGACGAACGGCCGGCCCCGAGGGGAGACAGGATCATGGTCACGAACGAGCCGGACGCCATCGTGCTGGCGCTCGACCAGGGAACGACATCGAGCCGTGCCATCGCCTTCGACCGCCGCGGCACGCCCGTGGCCATGGCGCAGGAGGAGTTTCCGCAGCACGCCCGGAGCGAGGCAGGGCCCGACGGGGCCGATCTCGGCATCGTGGAGCACGACCCCGAGGACATCTGGCGGACCCAGCTCTCCTGCGCCCGCCGAGCGGTCGCGGAGGCCGGATGCAACGCCGACGCCGTGGCCGCGATCGGCATCACCAACCAGCGGGAGACGACGATCCTCTGGGAGCGGGCGACGGGAAGGCCGGTGGCGCCGGCGATCGTCTGGCAGAGCCGGGTGTCGGCGCCGATCTGCGCGCGGCTGAAGGCGGCGGGCGTCGAGCCCGAGGTGCGGCGGCGGACCGGGCTCCTGCTCGACCCCTACTTCTCCGCCACGAAGATCATGCACCTCTTCGAGACGATCCCCGGCCTCCGCGAGCGGTGCGTCGCCGGCGAGGTGCTGTTTGGCACGGTCGACTCCTTCCTGATCTGGCGGCTCACGGGCGGCCGCGTCCATGCCACCGACGTCACCAACGCCAGCCGGACGCTCCTCCTCGACATCGACACCCTCGAGTGGAGCGACGACCTCTGCCGCACGTTCGGGATTCCGCGGGCGATGCTCCCGGAGGTGCGTCCGTCGAGCGGGTCGTTCGGCGAGACCGACCCCACGCTCTTCGGCGCGGCCGTGCCGATCCTGGGCTGCGCCGGCGACCAGCAGGCGGCCGCGTTCGGGCAGGGCGTGGAGCGGGCCGGCGACGCCAAGAACACCTACGGCACCGGAGCCTTCCTCCTCTTCTGCACGGGCGACGCGCCGGTCGTGAGCCAGAGCGGGCTCCTCACCACCCCGGGCTGCGGCGGGTCGTCGGGCAGGCTGTATTGCCTCGAGGGATCGGTCTTCGTGGCCGGCGCGCTGGTCGGCTGGCTTCGAGACGGCCTCGGCCTGATCGAGAAGGCGGCCGACGTCGAGTCGCTGGCGAGGAGCGTGGCCGACAACGGCGGCGTGACGGTGGTGCCGGCGCTCACGGGCCTCGGCGCGCCCTACTGGGATCCCGCGGCCCGCGGCCTGATCATCGGCCTCTCGCGGGGAACGCATCGTGGGCACGTGGCCCGGGCGGCGCTCGAGGCGATCGCCCTGTCGGTGGGCGACGTGGTGGAGTGCATGCAGCGGGACTCGGGAGTTCCGCTCCGGCACCTTCGCGTGGACGGCGGTGCGAGCGGGAACGACCTGCTGATGCAGATCCAGGCCGACGTGCTCGGGATCGCGGTCGAGCGGCCCAGGGTGGTGGAGACGACGGCGCTCGGCGCGGCGCTGCTGGCCGGGCTGTCGGCCGGCTTCTTTCCCGATGCGGCGGCGGTGGCCGACGCACGCATGGTCGAGCGACGCTTCGAGCCGCGGATCGCCGAGGCGGACCGGCGGCGGCTGATCGCCACCTGGCGCGACGCGGTGGAGCGGAGTCGTGACTGGGCGCGGGTGCGTTGACCCGTTGGCTTGGGGCCGCCCACACCCTCTCGCTGGACGTCCGCCTCGGCCTTCATGGCAAGCCTGTTCGGCACGGCCGATGCAGGGCAGACCGATCCACGTCTTGCGTGGCTCGGGTCTGCCCACACCCTCTCGCCAGACGCTCACTGCGGTCATCCTGACCTCCGTTCGCTCGGAGGTGCCTGCGCTCTCGCCCTCCGGGCTTCGCTGGCCACCTACGCCGTCTCGAGGGCATGGGCAGCCCCTCGCTGAGTTCGTGCCCTTTGGGCACTGGCCCGACCGCGCGCGGAGGCCGCCAGGAGGGCGGCCAGTGCCCGTCCGAGTCACACCTTGCGCTGTGACCGCGACGGGCGTAAGCG
>CAIKWU010000038.1 GCA_903831155.1 uncultured Planctomycetaceae bacterium
CCAACGCTTCGCGGGCGGCAATAGCGCGAGCGACTCCTCGAAGAGTTCGAGGAGCCTGCGGCACCAGTCCGGCGACGAACTCGGGGCGACCACCAGCACGGGCCTGCCGGCGGCGGCACGCTCGGCGACCACGCCGCCCCAGCCCGCGTCGCCCGCGACCGACTGCCACGTCGTGCATGCGGCCCCCGTGACCAGCGGCATGGCTGCCAGGCTGAAGGGCTCGCTTCGCTCCTCAGGCCCTCCCCGCCACGCGCGGGCCAGCCGCGGCTCGACCGCCGCCAGCACCGCCGCCGGCGACGAGGAAGCCAGCCGCACCGCCTCGCCCGGCTCGACGACGACGAGGTGGGCGAGTTTGTTCGAGCGACCGTCGTAGCCGGCGCCGGCGTCGACCACGCGACCGAGCACCGAGAGCGGACCGATGTTGGTCTGCACGATTCGATGAAAGAAGCACTCCGGGTTCGGACCTGCCCCGGGAGGAAGATGGCGGTACGCGGCCAGCGACTCCAGCTCCACGCTCACGTCGTTCCGCAGCGCGGCGGACCGCATCACGAGCTGAAACCCCGACCGTCCGGGGCGGATGCCCTTGGGAACGCTCGTGATCACCAGCTCGAATGCCATCGGCAGTCACGTCCTTGCGAGCAGGTCAGTCGTCGACCGCGGGCAACAACTGCGGAGCAGCGGCATGCAGCAGCACGAGCATGGGCACCTCCGCCCACATCGGCCGGATCGAGCCGGCGAGAAAGTAGTCGTAGTCGTCGGGGGGCGGCGGCTCGGGGGCAAAAGGCCAGTCCGCCGCCCTCGTTCTACCGGCCGCCGGGCCGCCCGTCGCACTCACCGGCACGTACTGGATGCCACCGGCGTCGCACCGGCTCTCGATCGTCGACAGCACGTGCGGGGCGACCCTCGCCAGAAGATTGCGGCAGGCATTCGACACGTCGCGGACCACCCGCGGATCGTACACCCGAAGCGTTCCCTCGGCACCCTCCGGCTGCGGCACGTCCCGCCACACATCGGGCAGGCCAGCGTCGCCGAGCAGAAAGCTCCACGCGTCGAACTTCGTGAGCGCCACGACCATCGGCACCTGCACGCGGGCGGTGGGAAGCATGCTGCGGAGGGTCAGGATCCTGTTCATGACATTGCCGTACAGGACGTCCTGCGTGTCGACCTTGTTGTCCTGGAACTGCCGGTCTCCGCTCCGCTCGCGGCAGCACGCCCGAAACATCTGGTCCTGCGTGGGATCGAACACGAAGATCAGGCCCTGGGAATCGCGGAGATGCCCCGTCACGGAACTGTACTCGTCGCCCCCGGCCTGGTAGTGCTCTCCGGCGTTGTCGTAGAGGCACACCACGCGACCGACGTCGCCTCCGTTTCGGGCCGTCGGATGGACCGGAGTCGCCTCGACGCGGTAGATGAACGGCTTGGGAAAGACCCGCTTGTTCCTCTTCAGTTCGGCCCCAGACTCCGACCGGCGAGGCCCGAACCACACCTCCGAATACAGGTCCGGGCTCGTCTCCGGGGTCTTGTCGAGATACACCCAGCGGTCCTGCGAGGGCTGGGCGAAAATCCGCCGCTCGTATTCCAGGACGTTGGCATTGGCTTCGATCTCGACGTCGTCGAACTGCAACCCGTAGGGCGCGAGGCATCGTCGCAGCGAGTGCGACATCGCCCCGAGGAGGTACGACTTTCCGGAAGACGGCGACCCGAAGATCGACAGCGAGACAGGCCGCCGCATCGCCATCAACCGCGGCACCTTGAGATGGCACTCGGGGCACGCCGTCTCCGTGCACACGGCATTCCCCGCGTCGAGCGCATCACCCGCGAAGGTGAACGCCGTGGGCAGAAACCGCCGCATCTGCCCCTCGGCAAGGCGATGGTCGTAGTTCAGGCTCGCCGATTTCGCTATGAAGTGCAGCCGCTCCGGTGGGAAACGATGACTGCAGTGCGGGCATGTGAGCGCCCCGACGAGAACGGCCGAACCAGGTGCCGAAGGATGCATGAGGGAACTCCCCCTCGCGTGACGGGACGGCGATCATCATTCGGCATGCGGTCGCTTCCGTCAACCTGACGCACGACGCTTCGGGACCCGCTGCCGCCACGCCTCCGCGAGGGCCACGCCGCACGCCACGCCCACGTTGAGGCTCTCGACGGCGCCGGTCCCCGGAATCTGCACGCACTCGGCGGCAGCGGCCTCGATCGCCCGCGTCACCCCCTCGCCCTCGCTGCCAAGCACGATCACGACGCGGTCGCCGAGATGGGCGTCGGCGAGCGGCTTGCCGCGATGGCTCGACGTGGCCACGATCCGGAAGCCGGCCTTCGCCAGCCGCTTCAGGTCGGCCACCGGGTCGGCAAGATCGCACACCGGGACGTGCTCCGCCGCCCCCTCCGCCACGCGGACCGCCGCCGGCGAGAGCGGCGGAAGCTCGCCCGAGCGGCCCACGATCGCCGTCGCGCCGAAGTGGGCCGCCGTGCGGAGGATCGAACCGAGGTTGTGCGGATTCTGCACGCCGTCGAGATAGACGAGCGGCCCGGGTGCTGCCGCGGTGGCCACACGGGCGAGCAGGTCGTCGAGCGTCCACCGCGGCACCGCGGCGGCCAGGATCGCCACTCCCTCGTGGTGGATCGACTTCGTGAGCCGTTCGAGGTTCTCGTCGGCGACGATCTGAAACCCCTTCCGCTCGCGGACGCACCACTCCGTGAGCTTCGCGAACTGCCGACGCCGGGCGTCGGTCAGGTAGACGCGGACGATCGCCTGCGGACGCCTCGCGAAGATCGCCTCGCACGCCCGCAGCCCGTGAAACATCTCCTCGGCCTTGCCGCGGTGCCGCTTTTCTGCGGGCTCCCGAGCGGGTGCCGGGCCGGGCGTTGCGCGCTTGGTCGCGGCGGGCCGGGGTGGACGGCCGCTCCGTGGTGAACCGGATGGGTGCGGAGGACGGTCAGGCCTGCGGCCGCGGGGTTTCTTCATGGCGGGATGAGAGTGTACCTTGAGCCGATGATGTCTGAGCCACGTTCGACGTTCTCCCGTCGCGGGTTCCTCGCCGCCACCGCAGCCGTGGTCGCCGCCGAGTCCATCGGGCCTGCCGCCCGGGCCGACGACACGGCGGAGCCGGCGCCGCCGCGGCTTCCGAAGTTCGGCGTCTCCACCTACTCCTTCTGGCAGTTCCGCGACCAGCGGGTGGAGATCGAAGACTGCATCGACGCCGCCGCACGCATGGGCTTCGACGGCGTGGAGATCCTCCAGAAGCAGATGCGGGAGGAGGGCAACGCCTACGTCCAGGGGCTCAAGCGGCGGGCCTTCGACGCGGGCCTCGAGCTCTGCGGCTTCTCCACGCACCAGGGTTTCGTCTCGCCCGACCCGGCGGTTCGCGCGGAGAATGTCGCGATCACCTGCCGGTCGATCGAGCTCGCGGCCGCCTTCGGCATCCCCACGATGCGGGTCAACACCGGCCGCTGGGGCACGTCGAAGTCGTTCGACGACCTGATGGCCAACCGGGGCATCGAACCCCGCCTGCCCGGCCACACCGACGACGAGGGCTTCGGCTGGGTGATCGCCGCGCTCCAGGAGTGCCTGCCCACGGCAGAGAGGTGCGGCGTGGTGCTCGGTCTCGAGAATCACTGGGGCCTCGGCCGCACGGCGGAGGGCGTGATGCGGGTGGTCGATGCGATCGACTCGCCGTGGCTGAGGGTCACGCTCGACACCGGCAACTTTCTCGACGACATGTATCCGCAGATGGAGCGGCTCGCCCCGAAGGCGTGCCTCGTGCAGGCCAAGACCTACCTCGGCGGCGGCAAGTGGTACACGCTCGACATCGACTACCCGCGGGTCGCCGGCATCCTCCGCCGCCACGCCTACCGCGGCTGGGTGTCGCTCGAGTTCGAGGGCAAGGACGACCCGGCCACGGCCGTGCCCCGGAGCCTCGACCTGCTCCGGACCGCTTTTTCATGACCCGCCTCGCCTGCATCGCGTTGCAGGTCGCCCTGGCCGTCGCCGCGCTGGCAGCGGTCCCTCGACCGGCCGCCGCCGATCCCTGCACCTACGCCATCGTCGTCTCCGCAGCCACGCGATCTGCGCCGGAGTGGGCCGCGGTCGTCGAGGCCCTCGCGAAGAAGCATCGCGACCGGGGCGTGGACGTGATCGAGTGGAAGGAGTCGGTCGACGAGGCGGTCGCTCCGCTCGCCGCCTCGATGCCGCGGCATGCCTGCTTCGTGGCCAAGCCGGAGGAGGCGGGCCGCGAGTTCGTGGCAGCCGTCCATCGCCTCACGCGGCGGCTCGACGACGATCCCTACGCCGACGTGCTCTGGGGCATCCTCACCGGCTTCGATGCCGCCAACGCCCTGGCGATCGCGAAGACATCCGAGCCGCTCGTCGTGAAGCGGGTGACGTCGGGCACGGAGCTGGCGATGGATCGCGTGGTCGAGGGGGAGTGGACCTGCGAGCTGGAGAAAAACCGCATGGTCCGCAAGCGGGCCGGGGGCGACGCCGAGGAGGTCCGCGGCCCGGATGACACGACCGCCGCGCTCGCCGCGCGGCTCAACGACGGCCTTACCGACCTGTTCGTGACCAGCGGGCATGCCACGGAGCGAGACTGGCAGATCGGCTTCGCCTACAAGAACGGCCAGTTCCGCTCGGGCGGCGGCCGGCTGTGGGGCGTCGACACCGCGGGCACGAGGATCCCGATCGAGTCGGACAACCCGAAGGTCTGGCTGCCGGTCGGCAACTGCCTCGCCGGTCACATCGACGGCCCCGACGCCCTCGCGCTCGCCTTCATGAACGCCGCGGGCGTCCGACAGATGATCGGCTACACGGTGCCCACCTGGTTCGGCTATGCAGGCTGGGGTTGCCTCGACACCTTCCTCGAGCAGCCCGGGCGTTACACGCTCGCGGAGGCGTTTCATGCCAACCAGCATGCGCTCGTGCATCGCCTGGCGACCCACGCCGCTCCACGGGACGACCGCGGGCTGACCTTCGACCGCGACGTCGTGGCCTTCTATGGCGACCCCGCCTGGGAGGCCCGGCTGGCTACCGGGAAGCTGCAGTATCGACAGACGCTCATGGAGCGGGACGGCACGTTCACGCTCGAGGTCGAGCCTCTCGATGGGCCGCGGTCCTTCGCCCCGGTCAACACCAACGGCTCGCAGCGCGGCGGACGGCCGATCGTGCAGTTCCTGCCGCGGCGGCTCACCGACGTCGAGATCATGTCCGGCGAGGAGCGGCATCCCGTCGTCACCGACACCTTCGTGCTCGTGCCGCTCCCGCCCGCCGACTCGACCGACACGCTCACGGTGACGTTCCGCGGCCGCGATATCGCGAACTGAGGGGCGGGCCCCGCGAGCCGGCCTTGCCCGCACGACCGCCATAATCGCGCGGCCCGCCGTGAAATCCGTCGCGTTTTCCCTGGCTGCTGCGTTGAGCCCCGGGCTGTCCGAACTAGCGTCGGCCATCTGGGCCGCCGTCTCCTACTGCGGACGGCTCGTGTGGTTTCAACCTCGAGGAGCTGCGTCAATGCGTCGTTTCGTTCTTCCCGTCGTCGTCTGCCTCGCCGCCTTCGTGGCCTCGGCCGGCACCAGCCAGGCGGCCGGCGGCCTGCTCACCAGGCTCAACAAGTCGGTGTTCCCGACCGCCCCCGGCCTGCCCACGGCCAGCCCCCTGGGCCTGATCGCCCCGCGGCTCTCCAACCTCGTGTCGGTCGGCCAGTTCGGCGGCATGCGGACCTCCGCCGGCCGGGTCGCCGGCCTTGGCGTGCTCTCGCCACGGATCAGCCCGTTCGCGGCCATGATGCGGATGCCGCTCACGCCGGCCACCCGCCGGATGGCCTTCCTGACGATCATCTCCCCGCGGGCCACGGTCCTCGTGGGCATGCTCAAGGGCATGCGGACGTTCGCGTCGGGCCTCCGCTGAGCGTCCATGGCGCGCCAGGCGGGGCGGCCGGCCGAGAGCCGCCGCCCTGCCCGGCGTCGCGCGGAGCGGCTGCTCCGTTCGCCGGTCACCGCCAGCGGCGGAAGGGCTCGTAGATCCTCAGGCCGAAGAGCAACTCGCTCGCGGTGAACTGCTGCGGCAGCAGGATCGATCCGATCGGAGTGTCGTTGATGGAGGCGTTCAGCTGCGCGGGTGCCTGGTCGATCGAAAAGAACCGATAGCCCACGTCGAAGGCCACGCGGTCGCTGAGATTCCAGATCACGCCGCCGCCGGCCTGCCAGGCGAACGACGCCACCTGGGCGTTGCTCGTATAGGAAAGCACGACCATCGGCTCAGAGGGAAGAACTGCCGAGCCGGCCATGCTGTAGCGGTAGCCGCCGCCACCCACGCCGCCGCCGAAGTAGAGATCCACCTGCTCGCTCACCGTGAAGTCGCGCCAGACGTTGAACAGCGCCGACCAGCCGTCCGCTGCGGCCCAGTTGAAGTTCGCGCTGAAACCGTCCAGGAACGACTGGCTGACGCCGGCGGTCACATCATCCCGACCGCGTCCCTCCACCTCGATTCGCAGCCGGCCATTGTCGCGTTCGAACGCGACGCCCGCGGCGCCTCCGGCTGTGAACACGGACCGGTTGATCGCTGACCCTCTCGAGGCCTCTCCGTAGAGCGGTTCGGCCAGTGTGGCGAACGACTCCCCGAGCATGCCGGTCACGTAGAACCGCCGCTCTCCGACCCGCGTGGAGGAGACAGGCTCGAGCGGCAGTTCGTCCCATACCGTGGCGGAAGATGCCTGCGGCGTGACCACGTCGTCGAGCGACGAGAGGTCGATCGGCTCCGGATCGGCGGCGATGCCGCCGGCCGCAATCAGTGCCGCCGCCACCGCGACCACGCCCACCGAGACGATGCGCATCCTGCCTCCTCCGCCTTTGGGAAGTCCGTTTCCCGACCAGTCGCATCGGCCTGCCGGACTCACGGGGGCGACCGACGGCGGCCGCGCCTGCCCGGAGCGTCACACCCGCGAGCCTCACCGCCATCCCACACACGGCCGTTCAGGCCGCACGTCCGCTAAACTCGGCCGGCAGAGTCTCCGCCACCGATCGCGCCACCTGGAGCCCGCCATGCGTTTCGCGTCTCACGCCGTCCTGCTCGCCTTGATCTCCATCTCCGGCACCGCATCCCGGGCCGCCGGCACCCCGGCCGAGCGCATCATCCGCGGCGGCCCGATCGTGACGGTGAACCCGGCGCAGCCCACGGCCGAGGCGGTGGCGATCACCGAGGGGAAGATCGTGGCGGTGGGCAGCGAGGCCGACGTGATGAAACTCCGCGGCGATGCCACCGTGGTCACCGACCTCGGCGGCAAAACACTCGTGCCGGGCTTCGTGGACGGCCACAGCCACTTCTTCTCGCTCGTCGACGTGCAGACGCAGGCCCTGTGTGCATCGCCGCCGGCGGGCCCCTGCAAGACCGTGGACGACGTGATCGCCGCGCTGAAGGCCGTGCAGGAGCGGCGGAGGCTCGGGCCCGGCAAGTTTGTGATGGGCTTCGGCTACGACCCGGAACTGCTCGCCGAGAAGCGGGCTCCCACGAAGCAGGAACTCGACACAGCCTTCCCCGACAACCCCGTAATCCTCGTGCACGTGTCGGGCCACGGCGCGATGCTCAACTCGAAGGCGCTGGCCGCATACGACATCACCGCCGCCACGCCCACGCCCGAGGGCGGAGTGATCGGCCGGGAACCCGGCTCGAACGAGCCCGACGGCCTGCTCTTCGAGACCGCCTTCCTGCCGATCTTCGCGAAGGTGCCCGGGCCCGGCGACGACGAAGTGCTCGCGATCCTGAAGACCGGCCAGGAACTCTACCTGCGCGAGGGCATCACGACGGCCCAGGAGGGGGCCACGATGCAGCATCAAGTGGACCTGCTCCGGATCCTGGCAAGCCGCGGCGACCTGAAACTCGACGTGGTGATGCTCCCCTTCATCACGGAGATCGACGCAATCTTCGGAGGCAAGCCACCAGCCAACGAACCCGCCTATAAGAACCGCCTGCGGATCGGCGGCGTGAAGATCGTGGCCGACGGCTCGCCACAGGGTCGGACCGCCGCCTTCACCACGCCCTACCTCACCGACGGCCCGGCAGGCCAGAAGAAGTGGCTGGGCGAACTCTCGTTTCCGCAGCCCGTGCTCAACGAGTGGGTGAAAAAGGTCTACGACGGCGGGGCCACGCTCTTCGTGCACTGCAACGGCGATGCGGCCATCGACGCGCTGCTCGAAGCTCATCGCGTCGCATCAGGCGACGATCCGACGAAGCCGCGGGGCACGGTCGGCGTCCACTCGCAGTTCATCCGCCGCGACCAGCTCGAGAAGTACAAGGCATGGCGGATAACGCCCTCCTTCTTCACGATCCACTGCTTCTACTTCGGCGACACCCACGTGGCCAACCGCGGCCGGGCACAGGCCGACTTCATCAGCCCCATGAAATCGGCCCGGGCACTGGGCATCCGCCCCGCCAACCACACCGACTTCAACGTGGCGCCGCTCGACCAGGTCTTCACGATCCACACGGCGGTCAATCGCATCTCGCGGTCGGGACAGACGATCGGGGCCGACGAACGGATCACACCGCTCGAGGCGCTCGAGGCGATCACGATTGACGGCGCGCGGATGTACGGCGAGGAGGCGAAAAAGGGCTCCATCGAGCCGGGAAAGTTCGCCGACCTCGTCGTGCTCTCGGCGAACCCGCTCACCGTGCCCGCGGCCACGATCGAGACGATCCGCGTGGAGGAGACGATCAAGGACGGCGCGACCGTCTGGAGGCGGGCCGCGGGAGAAGACCCGCGATGACGACCGCCACCTGACCGGAACGCTCGCGAGGCCGTCGAACCGTCGCGACTTCCGCCGCTGGCGGCGGAACGATCAGCGGCTCTCGGCGGGCGCGAATCCCTCGGCGGCCTTCCAGGTCCGCCAGCGGACCTCGCACCCCTCGGGCACCATCACCACCAGCGGCAGCCGGCTGTTGTAGCGAACCAGCCGGCTCGGGCCGGCCACGAACCTCGGCGTGGGCGTGGTGGGACCGCCGATGAGCGTCTGCGTGGGCGAGTCGAACTTCCCTTCGGCCTGCCAGTAGGAGAACCCCCAGCCCGGAATGTCCACCTCGCGGAGTTCACCCCCGAAGCCGTAACTGTTGACTCCGTCGGTGACGATCGACTTGCCGACGACGATCTCGACCTGGAAGTCGTCGTCCTCGCCGCGTTCCTTGTGGGGCAGGAGGATCACCTTCCGCTCCATGCCCTCGGGTGGCTTCGGGTAGGCCGCTTCGAGATTCTTGATCGCCCCGGGATCGACGTCTGCCGACGGGTCGGCGGCCGGCGCCGAGGACGTCGCCCAGAACATCGCGAACGCGGCGCACGCCACGGACATCGGACCACAACGGCGTCGACTGCGTCGGCTTTCGAGCGTCATCATTCGGGCTCCTTGCCAATGGACGGCTGAAGTATCGCCGCCCTTCAAGGCCGTCGTCCATGGCGGATTGCCCGATCGGCTTCGCACCGCGATGGGGCGGCATCTCCCCCAGAACTCGGTACACTCGAGGGCTTCCGCACTCCTCGACCGGCCGCCTCCCGGGTTCCGCCGCGTCGCTCTCCTGGCACCGAAGGTTTCTCATGCGCCCGCCTCGATTGGTTGCCGTGAACGTGGGCCACACGATCGTGGCCCTGCTCCTGCTCGCGGCAGCGCTGCCGGCGGCACGGGCCGACAACGAGTGGGTGCTCTCCTCGGGCACATCAGGCTCCTGGGGAACGCCGACGAACTGGCTGATCCCGATGGTGCCGCTCTCGACCGACAACGTGCTGATCGCCAACGGCGGCACGGCGG
>CAIKWU010000039.1 GCA_903831155.1 uncultured Planctomycetaceae bacterium
CCCACGCGACTGCGGCTCTCTGAAGCACGAACTCAGCGAGGGGCTGCCCGTGCCCCGCGAGCCGGCGTCTGCCGCCAAGCGCAGCCACGATGGCGAAGCGCCGGCGGCATCCGAGAGAGCCGAGGCCTGGGGGGCCGAGGTGAACGTCCGGCGACGGGGCACGAGCAGCCCCTCGCCATCGCTACGGCCTGTGGCGTTCGCCCTTCGGCCGTGCGCACCGGCGTCAATACATCCAGACCCGGAGGTCATGGCGGGCCACGACCGGCTGGGGGGTGAACCGGACTCGGCGGGCGAGCGAGCGGATCTCGGCGGCTCGCGAGCCGAGCACAGCCCAGTCGCGCCATCCGGCACCGCCCCGCCGCCGGCCTTGTGGCAGGCCCCAGGCGTCTCCGGCGGCATGGAAGAGCTCGGCGAGGTGGCGGCGTCGAGGATGGATCGGATCGAGGCCGTACCACCCGCCCGGCTGATCGATGAGCGTGGCGGCGTGCTCGGCCGCGAGGGCGGCGATCCGCGCGTCGAGATCGGCGGCGGCCTCCTTGACGGCCGCCAGCGACAGCGTGCACCCCGGCACGAAGAGCGTACGAAAGGCCCGGTACCGCGCCGGGCCGACGGCGGCGACGCTCGCCAGCGGCAGTCGCGTGATTACGGTCCGCGCATCGAGTGCCGCGAGCCGCCGCAGGCACTCGCCCACCCAGTCGGCCACCAGCCGCGCCGGAAAGCCGTAGAGCAGGTCGTTGCCGATGTCGGTGAGCAGGGCGAGCGGCCGCGCGGCATCGGCTCGCTCACGTTCCAGCGCCCGCCAGAGGCCGCTCGCGAGGATCGACGGCAGCCGCCTCATCGCCACCCGGCTGTTCACGCCGTACGAGCGGCCATGCCCCGCTGCCACGAGCAGGTCGAGCCGGCCGCCGGCCCGGCTGCCGGCGATGGCGGTGAGCCGGCCGAGGCCCCGCGACACATTGCTCGCGCCGAGCACGACCACCCGCGCGGCAGGTGGGCCTAGTTCCACCGCCGCCACGGCGTGTCGCCCGCCGAGAGACTCTGGAAGCACGACGCCGCGAGCATCGCGAACATGATGCCGAGGAAGGGCTCGCCCCGGGAATAGCCCCACCAGGCGACCACCCCTCCCGCCAGCACGCCGATCATCGCGGCGATCCTGGGCCCCTCCGAAATGCCGACGGTGAGCAGGCCCTCGCGGACGATCTGTCCGCCGTCGAGGGGCGGCACGGGAATCAGATTGAGGAGCGGCCAGAACACGTTCACGTACAGCAGGAAGTCGAAGAAGGCATAGACCGGGATCGCCGGAAAATCCCGGCCCTCGTAGAGCCCGAGCGCCGAACTCACCCCCGGGATCGGGAACGGCACGGCGTAACCGGTTACTTTCAGAAGCCCGATGACCAGGGCCGCGAGAAAGAGCTGCGCGAGCGGTCCGGCCGCCGACACGAGCAGTCTCTGCGCCGGCCGCAGGTGGCGTCGGCCCCAGGCATCCGGAATCGCCAGCCCACCAAAGTGGTAGAGCACCACGTGCGCCGGCTGACCGAAGTTGCGGTAGGCCAGCGCGTGGCCCATCTCGTGCACGAGGATCGACACAAACACCACCCCGACCCAGATCACGAGCAACTGCACCATCAGCCGCTGGTTGCCGCTCGACAGCCCTTGGCAGGCCCTCCACCCCAGCAGCACCGCCGCGAGCCAGAACCAGGCCGACACCCGCACGCGGACCCCGAGCAGGTCGAACTGCAGGTCGGCGGACGTGGTCTGGGGCTCGGCAAACATCGTGGCGACTATCCTACATGGCCCGCGTGGCGGTCAGGCCGCGACGCGGACAGTCTCCGCGGAAATGGTCTCGCCGGTGGCGATCGCGATGACCGCGGCCGCGGCCCGCGATGCCGATCCGGGCCGGGCCACGGTGGCGGCCACCGCCTCGATCCGGCTCCGCGCCCGGCTGAACTCGGTGGAGTCGGTGAGCCAGGCGACCACGTGCCCCGCCACCCGCTCGGTGGGATCGGCAACGGCGAGATACTCGGGATACACGGCCTCCGGATCGGCGGGCGGCACGACCCGCGGAGGCAGGAGCACGGGCCGCACCGGACCGATCGGCTCGCGGCAGGCCAGCAGGTTGACGAGCGTGATGAACCGCGCGTGACGCAGCAAGCTCTGCACCACGTAGGCGAAGCCGTTGATCCGGTAGACGATCACGGTCGGCACGCGCGCCTCGAGGAGCTCGAGCGAGACCGAGCCGGAGCAGGCGATGGCCGCCGTCGCCTCGCGAATCAGGCCTCGCGTGCGGCCCGCATGAACCTCGATGCCGAGGCCGGCGGCATCGGGGAGCGACGCGAGCATCTCGCCGATGCGGTGGGCATGCCGCTCGTGCAGCGCGCCCACGGCGAAGGCGGTATCGGGAACCTCGCGGCGGATCCTGGCGGCTGCCCGCACGAGCGTGCCGAGCATCCCCTCGATCTCCTGACCCCGCGAGCCCGGCAGCAGGAGCACCAGCGGCCGGGAGGGGCCGACGGCACGCGGCGGCGCCGTGCCGCCGAGTTCGTCGAAGAACGGATGGCCGACGAGCGTGCTCTCCAGCCCGTGAGCGGTGAACCACTCGTGCTCGAAGGGGAGCGCCGAGAGCACGTGATCGACGAGCCGCCGCATCTTGCCCACCCGCCAGCTCGCCCAGGCCCAGATCTGGGGCGGGCAGTAGAAGACCACAGGGATGCCGTGCCGCTTCGCCCGCCAGGCGAGCCACCAATGGAAGCCCGGAAAGTCGACGAGCACGCAGACGTCGGGCCTCGAGTCGAGGAAGCTCCGCTCGGCCCTTCGCGCGAGGTCGACGAACCGGTGAATGCTGACGATCACCCGCAGAAACCACATCACGGCGAGTTTCGTCATGTCGGCGACGAGGTCGACACCCTCGGCGGCCATGTGCGGACCGCCGAGACCGACGAGCTCCACGTCGGGACGCCGCGCCCGCACCGCGCGGACGAGCAGCGCCGCATGGTGGTCGCCCGAGGGCTCGCCGGCCGAGACGAAGACGCGCATCGAAGACACTCCGCCCGGCGGTCGCCGGGGGGCGGAGTATCCCGCGCTCCTCCCGCCAGCCCTAGATCAGTTGACGGCCGATTCAACGACCGGGCCGGCCGTTTTTCGAGGCTTTTTCGGTCGTGCAGGCCGCTCCCGCCCCTCCCAGGCGATCGGCCGCGGCAGCGTGGCGGCCCAGGACTCGTGCAGCCCACGCAGCCGGGCGGCGTCATCGTGCCTGCTGCCGACGAGGTCCTTCGATTCGCCCCGGTCAGCCGCCAGGTCGAAGAGCATCGGCTCGCCCGCATCGGCCCTCACGAGCTTCAGGCTCCCGCTCCGCACGGCCCACCGGTCCCCCTGACGCCAGTGGAGCACGTCGTGCGGCGGCTTGAGATTCGCGCCGGTGAGAAACGGCATCAGGTTCACGCCGTCGAACGCAGTGCCTTCAGGCTCGATGCCGGCGGCGGCGAGGGCCGTCGGCAGAATGTCGAGCGCGATGACGGGCTCCGACACGACCCGTCCACGGGGCAGCTGGGCCGGCCACCGCATCAGGAAGGGCACCCGGATCCCCCCTTCCCACATCGTTCCCTTCCGTCCCCGCAAGCCGCCATTGTCGTGGCCGAGTGGCCCGCCGTTGTCGTTCACGAACACCACGAGCGTGTCGTCGGCGAGGCCGTTCGTGGTGAGGGCATCGAGAATCGTCCCCACGCCCCGGTCGAGTGCCAGCGTCATCGCCGCAACCTCGGTCCGCTGCGGCGTCAGGCCGCGGGCTCGCTCGAGATCGGCCGGCAGCGCCTGGTTCGGTGCGTGGACCGCGTTGAAGGCCACGTACAGGAAGAAGGGACGGTCGCGGCTCGACTCGATCTGGGCCGCGGCCTCGCGGGCCAGTTCGTCGGTCATGTAGGAAAACGCCTCCGGCACCGGGTCGCGGTCGCGGAGCAGCGCGTTCGTCGGCGGCGGGTCCCGGAGCGGCACATAGGACCGGGAGCCTTGGAGAAAGCCGTAGAAGGAGTCGAAGCCGCGGGAGAGCGGGTGGAAGCCGGCGGTGTAGCCGAGGTGCCACTTGCCGATCGCGATCGTGCGGTATCCGCCGGCACGCATCCGGTCGGCGAACGTCCGCTCCTCGCGCGGCAGTCCGTTCCGCGGTGAGACCACCGGTGGGAAGTTCGTCTCGTGGCCGAACCGCTGCTGGTAGCGGCCCGTCATCAGGCCGGCCCGCGTGGGACTGCAGACGCAGCCCGACACGTAGCCGTCGGTGAACCGGATTCCGCCGGCCGCGATCGAGTCGATCGACGGCGTGGGAAAACCGCCGTGCATCGAGAAGTCGTCGTAGCCGGCGTCGTCGGAGACGATCACGACCACGTTCGGCCGCCGCGGAGGCTCGGC